>JAYTVG010000756.1:0-1241 GCA_043744135.1 Deltaproteobacteria bacterium
GCGGGACACGCGGACTTCAACACCGGCGACGCCTCAAGTGACGACGACAGCGCCACGCCGATCCCGGCGCGGCAACTGTTTGCGCGCCTGCTCAAAAACCCCATCATCATGACGGTTGCACTCGTTGAGCTGTGCACCGGCGTGTTGCGTAACGGGGTCATGCAGTGGTTTCCGATCTACGCCAAAGAAGTGTGGGCGCTGGACGGCAAACATGCCCTCATGCAGGGCGAGTGGAGCTTTGTCACGCTAGCGTTGGCAGCGGGTTTGGGACTTGCGCTGTCGGCCGCGGTGTCGCGCTTCGTGCAGGGCAACGTCAAACGTGTGCTCACGAGCATGATCGCTCTCGCAGCACTCGCGCCGTTTTTTGTCGCAGGTTGGGGCGGCTTGTTGTTCGTCGCTGGCGTCGTCGGTGGCAACGCCGCAGGGTTTGTCAGCGATCTGTTCTTTCAGTCGCGGCGCGCGCCGGCAGCGTTTGGCTTGTACCTGTTGCTGGCGGTCTGTGCGTTGGTCATGATCTTCACGCTCAGTCGGCCCACAGCCACCGTGCAGTGGGCGCAAGACGGTAGCGGTCTTTTGGCGAACGACGTCGTTAAGTCGGTCGCGGGCGTTGACACCAACGGTTGGGACGACGTGGCGCATGCGGTGTCGTGTGTGCCGCCAGTCTGTCAGGATGCTCATTGGGACGCCGCTGCGTGCATCTGTGCGACCCACCCCGACACCGCGGTCGACGTCGTCGCGAACCCGACGCCCGGCACCATCGCGATGGTGGTGGTGCGCGCCGGTCAACAGCAAAGCATCAACGTCAAAGACCCGGCACCAACGCAGCGCGCCGGCGACAAGCGTGCACTCAAGGCGCGACCGGTGTTGCCGCTGTCGCCGTGGGTGCTGGGCGTCGTGGTGTTTTTAATGAGCTTGTGCGTGATCGGAACGCACGGCTTGCTGTCTGGGACTGCGACCATGGACTTTGGTGGGCGCAAGGCGGCCGCCACCGCCGTCGGCGTCATCGATGGCTTTGTCTACCTCGGGACAGCGGTGCAGTCGTTTTCGCTGGGCTTTTTAACCGGCAAAGACTGGGCGTACTGGCCGATGTTCTTGTTGCCGTTTGCCTGCATCGGAGCAGCGTTGCTGACCCGAATATGGCACGCCAAACCCACCAACACCTGATCGCGAGCTGTACGGGCTTGTGGCGTTGTTGCCGGCTGCGGTGCTCGCGACGTGGACAGGAAGTCCACTTGCTGTGC
>JAYTVG010000757.1:0-14071 GCA_043744135.1 Deltaproteobacteria bacterium
ACCGCGTCGGGTTTTACCGCGTCGGGCTTCACCGCGTCGGGTTTTACCGCGTCGGGCCTGATCGCGTCGGTCCTGATTGCGTCGGGCTTCACGGGGTCAACCGTCGCCACCCTCGCAGGCCCTGCGTCGAGCGTCGGCGACGCGTCGGGCAACTGCGGCGGCGGCGACACGTCGTGACCCTCGACGTCGGGTTGGCCGCGCACCACAACGGCTTGGTCAGGCATGCGCGGCGCGGCGAGGCCCCATAACCCCCACACCGCCAGCACCATCGCCGCGGCCGCAGCGACGTACCAGATCGCCGCGCGCGCCGTGTCGCGCTTGGCGGGCGGCGCGACTGCGCGCAGCAGTGGCGGCGGCACGACGATGGGCGGCGGTAGCTCGTGCGCCGCATGCAGGTTCGGTGAGCTGCGCTCGCGCGCCGCGCGCAGCTCCGCGGCCGACAGCGTGTCGCGCAGGCTGTCTTCGTCGGGGTCGATCTTGGGCGGTCGCACGAGCGCGCCCTGCGAATCTTCGCGCGTGCGCGGCGCGACGCCGTTTTGTTTGCCCGCGACATTACGGGCGATGGACGCGGCCGCAGGATCTTGGGCGGCTTTGCCAGAGACGTCCGACGCGACCGCCGACGCAAGCACGCCAGCGGCCGCGGCGAGCGCGGGCGGTGGCGCGTCCATCAAGTCCGGGCGCGGGTGCTCCTTGAGGGCCGTGAGCGCATCGTGGATGTCCGCTGACGAGGCCAGCGGCGCGTCTTTGCTGGCGAGCCTTGGGTGGCGCCGTTGCGCCGTGTCCTCGAGCGAGTCGTCGGCGCTGTCACCACCATGATCGACGCCGTTGTCGACGCTGGCGCCGCTCGCGCCCGCAGCATCATCGGCGGTGTCACGCGCAGCAGCTGCGAGGCCATCACCGATGCGTTCGCCGAACTCACGGTCGGTGACGGGGTCAGACGCGCCAACCGGCGGCGGGATGAGCTTGTCGTCGTCGTCAGGGTCGCGGGTGAGCGCAGCCAACAACGCCGCAGCGTCGCGGGTTTGGTGGACCGCGACCGCTGGCGGGTGGGCGCCCGCAGCCATCGGGCGGCCCAGCGGCGGAGTCTGCACGTCGCTACGCGCAGCCTGCGCGCCCTCGTCGATGGTGTCGTCGTGTCCCGTGGGAGCGTGGCCAGTCGAGGCCTCACCGACGGACTCGGTGCTGCCGCGCACGATGCGCTTCGCTGCCAGACGCAGGGCATCAGCAGCCGCCGACGCAGGAAAGTCGCCACCGCCGCCGAGCGCGAGCACACCGCTTTGCAGCAGCAGGACTTGGCTTTGGCCGATCTCAAGCAACTCAGACGGCTCGCGCAGCTCCTCATCAGGCGAATCGTGCGCATCGGACTGCGACGGCTCCGACGACGACAACTCGGCCACAGGCGCTTGCCCCGCACGCCGATCGCCGCCGCGCAACGTCGGCACCGGATCCACCGCGACCATGGCAGCGCGCGGGCCGGTCTCAGCGGGCGGCGGTGGCGGCTGTTTGCGGGCAGCAGGAACCGCCGCGCGCTCACCAGGCTTGAGGGGTTCAACGAGGCGCTGCGGGACCGGCAGCGGCGCGTCCATCGCCGCCAACACAGTCTCAAGCTCGCGCGCTAGCTCCGAGGCTTTGGCGAAGCGGCCGTCGGGGTGTTCGGTGAGCGCTTTACGAACCAACCCGTCCAAGCGCGTCGGGAGCTGCTCGAGCGCCGCCGTGATCGCGCGCGAAAAATGCCCTTCGTAGGTCACGCCAGTGAGCATTTCCGCCAAGATGACGCCCAGCGAGTAGACATCGGCGCGGCCATCGATCTGCTGCGCTTCGACGCGCAACTCCGGCGCGATGTACTGAAACCCCTTGCCGCGCGACTTGGCGATGCCCATGAACGGCTTCAGCGGCAGCGCACGCATCAAATAAAAGTCGGTCACCTTGAGCAGGTCGGGAAGAATGATGATGTTTTCGGGCTTGAGGTCGCCGTGCCACGTCGATTTGTGCGCGTAGTCGAGTGCGGCGCCGAGCTGGTGAAAAATCGGCACCAACTCTTCGGCGGAAAAAGGTTGGGCTTTTTCGTGGCGCAATCGAATGATCTTGCGCAGCGTGAGGCCCTCTAAGAGCTTCATGGTGAAAAAACGGCGCCCACTCGTGCTCGGTGCTTCAGGCGCTCCGGCGGTTGGGCTGCCCGAGACGCCCTCGTCGTAGACACGCACGATGTTGGGGTGCTGAAGCTTGCGCGCGAGTCGCAGCTGTTTTGCGAAGTTCTTTTGTTCCTCGTCGGTTTGCAGCAGGTTCGAGCTGATGCCTTTGATGGCGACGTCGACGTCGATCTCGGTGTCGCGCGCGCGGTAAACGGCGCCCACGCCGCCCTGCCCGAGCTGCTCGCCGACGCGATAGCGCCCAGCGACAAGCTCGCCCGGGACTAAGATCGCGGCGTGCGCAACCGCCTGCGACGGCTTTTTTTGCGGCCCCATGATCTTGCCGCTCTCGTCCACGAAATCTTGGCCGCAGACGCTGCATTTCTGCGCGTTTTCGGGATTGTAAGAGCCGCAGCGAAAACACAGCAAACGAGGTCTCGTTCTGGTGATGGGGAGCTTGCGCTTGTACCGCGGTCGGTTGGAACGACAACAGGGTCAGTTCGATCTGGTGCGTTTTTTGCCAGACGCGAGCCGCATGCGGCCATGGCGGTACACGGCGGTACACGGCGGTGCACGACGGCGAGTCGGCGACGACTTAGCGCTCGGGGGGCGCTGTCGCAGTCCCCGTCGAGCCAAAGCCGCCCTGCCCGCGCGTGGTGTCATCGAGGCTTTTCACGACGTCAAAGTGCGCAGCAGCGACCGCCGCCACCACGAGCTGTGCCACGCGCGTGCCACGCACGACGACAAACGGCACGTCGCCGTGGTTGATCAACAACACCTTCAGCTCACCGCGATAGTCCGCGTCGATGGTGCCCGGGGCGTTTAGGCAGGTGACGCCGTGGTGAAGGGCCAAGCCCGATCGTGGGCGGATCTGCGCCTCGAAACCGGCGGGGAGGGCGATTGCGATGCCCGTCGGGACCAACGCGCGTGCGCCGGGCGCGAGCGTGACGGGGTCGATGTTGGCCGACACCAAATCAAAACCTGCAGCACCGGCGGTTGCGCGCCTGGGCATCAACAACGTTTGTGCAGCGGGGTCGCCCGCGGCGGCGATGGGGTCGACAAATTGCAAAGGCACGTGCGGCATGCGCTGCGCTACTGCGCTTTTGTATCGTTGTGCAGGGGCGTCATCGCGTGGCTGTGCACCACCGCGCCGGCCCTGCCCTTCCAAAATCCAGCGGCGCCGCATGCAGGACAAAAAAAGCCGTCGGTGCCGGGGTCGAGCGCATCGACGGGGACGGCGGCCCCGCACGCAGCGCACGCGATGTCTTGCATGCGTCGCTTGCGCAGCGGGACCACGACAAACAACAGCAACGCCGCCACCGCCGCGATGCCGACCGCAGCACCCATCACCACGATCGCGGTCTCTTTGAGCGTGGTGCCGTGGCCCTGGTCTTTGCCGGGGATGGGAAACGCGTCTTTGCAGCGGCTCTCGTCGGCGCCAATCGGGATGAGCTTGCGTTGTGGGTCCGTTTCACCGGAGCCGTCCACGTCGAAGATCCACGGATCGCCGACGCCCAAAGTCGCCGACACTGGGCGAATCTCGAGCGTCGCGGGCGCCGCTTCAAGGGCAAGTCCCTGCTCGCAGACGTCGACGCGACCGATGCCAAACGCGCCCACTGCGCGCGCGTCCACCACGGCCGTACGGTGCGTCTCGACGTTTTTGACGACGAACGCCTCGATGGGGGCGGAGCCGGGTGCCGTCTCAAATGCCAAGCGCGCGGTCAGCCACACGCCGCAGCCAACGCGTTCGCGTTGTTCAAGGGCCGACAGCCACAGCGCCGTCACCGCCGGCGCGCGCACCACGGGCGCACTTTGTCGGCTCGCCTTCACCGTGATCACGTCGCGCGGGGTTTTGTCTTGGCGGCGCGTCACGCCTAGGTACGGCACGTCAGTCGCCGACAGCGCCCGCACGCGCACGAGGGCGCTGCTGCCAGGCTCAAGCAGGCTGCCCTCGGGCACGAAGCGGTCAAACGCGAACACGTCCTCGACGCTACGCAACACCGGCGGTCCGGAGCTGGTCGCCTCAGGGTCTTTCATGAAGGCGCCGAGCGTCGCGCCGTCGTGCAGCCATGCAGAGGTCGAGCCGGTGGTGTCGAGGTCGACGGTGCCGCGGTCAAGCAAACGCGAGGTGGCGCAGCCGCATTGCCCGCGTGGATTTTTTTGCGCCTGCGCGACACCCGCGTGTAACGCGACGACGCCCGCGAAAAAGCCAACAGTCAAACGCGACGGCATCCGGCCTCCTCGCTATGCGGTGGTCACATGTGCTTGCGCAGCTTTGCCTCTGCCTGACAGCTGCACGCTGCAGGGCGCGCCGCACATCGGACAAAACAAATGTTGACGCACGCCGGCATCGGGCTCGATCGGCAATTGCGCTGCGCACGCTGGGCACGTCGCCATCACCGCCGGCAGCCGCCGCAAACGCGCCGCGAACGCGATGGCTGCGGCAGCGAGCGCCACGGCACCAAGTCCGCCAAACACCACCAGCGGCAGCACCAGCGCCATCGCTTGCTCCTCAGGGGTAGCCCTGAGCTGCGGACGCGGCCGAAACGCGCGCCATTTTGCGGTGGCTCCCGCAGCGTAAACTTCCGCGCCGTCGTCGCACACGTGCGCGTCCCAAGTTTCGCCGTAGCCGACCGTGCCGGCCTTGTTGAGTTCGTCAAAAAAGAACGCGTCGGTGCCGTCGCATTTAAAAGCGCGCGTCGGTGGGGGGGCAGTAAACGGAACATCCGCAGCGCGCGCCGACGACGCCACCATCGCGAACAGCACGGCGCACAACACGGGTGAACAACTGCATCTCACCCTTGAACCGTAGCGCGTGCATCGCGTGGTGCCCAGCATGACGTTTAGACATCAACGCACTTGTGGCGGTTCCGGTGCTTGCGGATCTGGGCGGCCTAGTCGAGATTGCTGCATGGTCACGCCCGCCTCCACACCACCTGCGCCGCGCGCGTTTGTGCCGCGCGGTTTGGCGCACCGGGGCATGCCGCGTCGTCTTGGCCCGCTGTTTTCGTGGTTCGCGCGCGCCGTGCTTGATGGGATTGTGTTTCCCGCGGCCGAAAAGTCGCGCATCTTGGCGCTGCAGGCTTCGGGGGCCGTGATTGTATGGGTCCACCGCACCCGCAATCCCGTCGAGCACTTAGCACTCGCGCGTGTCGTCGATCGCGAGGCGTTACCGCGCGCCAGCTACGTCGGCGGCCTTAACGTCGTCGGCCTGCAACCGCCGTGGGCCCTGGGCACGTGGTTGCGCGGCGGCATGGGCAAGGTCGCGCACGAAGAACGGTTGTTGCGCACCTGCGTCGACGCCGGGCTGTGCGCGGAGATTTTCCTGCGGCGACCGCTAACGTTGATCTCAAGCAGCAGCGGCTATCGCGCACGCTTTATGAACGTGCTCGTGCAGGCGCAGCGTGACTTGCTCAGCGCGGCCGACAACGCCGACGCACCACGGCGACGCATCGTGCTTGTGCCGGTGTTTTTGGCGATGGCGCAGCGCCCAGGCAACTTTGAGCCGACACCGCTCGACGCCGTCTTTGGCACCGTGCAAGAGCCGGGCTTGTTGCGCGCACTCAGCCGTGTCGTTGCCGCCGGCGAGCACGCGCGCTTCGAGGTCAGCGAGCCCGTCGACCTGTCGGAGGTGGTGGCTGAGCACAACACGTTGAGCGTCGACCACGTCGCAAAAAAAGTGCGCTGGGTGATCTTGCATCACCTCGCACGCGTGGAGCGGCTCTGTCACGGACCGCAAAAAAAGGACCCTGCGCGGGCGCGCGATGACCTTAAAAAAGATCCAAAACTGCTGGCTTTTGCGGACACGCTGTCGACGCAAAACGGCATCGCCAAAGCCACCACGGCCAAGCGCATCGACAACATGCACGCGGAGATCGCAGCGCTGCCTGATATTGACACCGCGCGCGTCTTTTCCTGGCTGTTAGATGTGCTGTGGAAGCGCATCTACGAAGGCATCTTTGTCGACGAACCGGGCATCGCGCGGCTGCGTGAAGCGGCCAAACGCGGACCGTTGATCTTGGTGCCGTCTCACCGCAGCCACGTCGACTATCTGGTGCTGTCGCAGGTGATGCTCAAGCGCGGCTTGGTGCCGCCGCTGGTGGCCGCGGGCGACAACTTGAGCTTCTTTCCGCTGGGCGCGTTGTTTCGTCGTGGCGGTGCGTTTTTTTTGCGGCGGTCGATGAAGGGCGACGCACTGTACGTCGCGGTCTTTAAGGCGTACGTCAGACGCGTTTTCGCCGAGGGCTACTCGCTGGAGTTTTTCATCGAGGGCGGGCGTAGCCGCACCGGCAAAACACTACCGCCGAAGTTGGGCTTGTTGTCGATGATCGTTGAGGCCTACGTCGACAGCCGCGAGCACGACGCCGTCTTCATGCCGTGCCACATCAGCTACGAGCGTGTCATTGAGGCGGGCGCGTACGCTGGCGAATTGCAGGGCAAAGCGAAGCAGGCCGAATCCGCAGCTGGCTTGGTGCAGGCCGTGGGTGTGCTCAAGCGACGCTACGGCCGTGTCTATGTCACTTTTGACGCACCGATTTCGTTGGCGGATCACCTGGCATCGCGCGCGCTGAGCAAAGAGAGCCTAAGCGACCCCGCATCGTCCGCGATGCTGCGCGCTGCTGTGCAATCGCTCGGCCACCGCATCGTGTACGGAATCAACCGCGCTGGCGTCGTCACCGCGGTCTCTTTGGTGTGCGCAAGCGTGATGGGCTTTCGAAAAAAGGGCCTCGACGAGGCGCTGTTGGTGCTGGGCGCATCACAACTGCTCAAACAAATCACCACCAAGACGCCGACGGCGCGTCTTCAGCCCGGGATGGCCGACGCGCTCGACGACAACTTGCAGTTCGCGATCAACCAGTTGACCGCTGACGGCGTGCTTGAGCGGCAACGCGCGGGGGATCGCGTGCTGTACCGCATTGCTGACGGCTGCGCGCTCGAAGTGGATGCGCAAAAAAACCAACTGCTCCACCACGTCGTACCCGAGTGCATCTTGGCGGCAGCGCTCGCGGCATGTGGCGGCGCGCACGGAGCCGCCGTACCGATAGCCGCGCTGTCGGAATCGGCGCACGCGTTGTCGCGGCTGCTCAAGCTCGAAGTGATCTTTCAAGTGGGCGCGTCGTTTTCCGAGTTGTTTTTAGCCGCGCTCCAAACATCAAACGACACTGGACTGTTGCGCACCCACGACGGCACGGTCTCAGTTGCGCAGCACGACGATGCGCGCATGCGGCACCGCTTTGGGCACAACCTAATCTTAGGGTTTTTGGAGACCTACGCGACTGTGTTTCAATCTGCGCCGGGCTTAGCCAAAGAGCCCATCGATGAAAAAGCGCTCGTGTCGCGCGCCACCGCCACCATCGTTGGCCGGGTCGCTGCCGGGGAGCTACACTGCGATGACGCCGTCAGCAACGTCGCGGTGCAAAACGCGATCGCGCTGTTGCGCGAGCTCGATGTCCTGCGCCAACACAGCGAACATAGACTGATCGCGAGTTCCTCCCATACGGCGACAAGCGACTCCGCAAACGCGCCCGCCTCGCAACAGCAAAGCTCGTATTCGGCAGAGGCGAGGTTGCTGCTCGACTGTGCCTCGCGCGCGCTCACGAGCCCCTAGATCACTGGCCTGAGAGGGGCGCAAGTGTGCACGCGTCGACGACACCCGCGCGTGAACGATCGAAATTGCACTCCGCGACACGCTCAGCGAGCAGTGGGATCGTAAAGTCGACGACAACTTTACCCTCGACGAAACCGTCGGACTCCGTGGCCGTGCGCTTGGCGGACAACGCGACCTGCCCGACGAGGTCAGGCGATGTTTGGGTGAGCGTGATGTTGACCTTTTGGTTGCCTGCAAGGCGCGGCGCAAACTGAGGGTACTTGGCGTTGCCTGACACGTCTCGCGCACCAAACTGAACGTCCACGACGTCAATATAGGGAAACACCTCGGGTGGCAGCTGATCAGTCGCGACCGCGCGCAACCGGTCGCCATCGCGCACCGCGGCGCCGCGACGCACCTGCCACAGCAAGTGGTCGCCGCGCTGCATCTCGTCGCGAATGCGCGTCTGGTCCGCAGGTGGCAGCGAAAACAGATCAACCGACGGATCAAACACCGCCTCGTAAAACTGTACGAACAACACGCTGTCGTCGACAGAACGGGTTGCCAACTTGGCGGTTTGGCTGCCGCCCTCGAAGCGGTACTGCGACTTGTCGACCCAAGCCACGGCGCTGCCGGTGACCGAAAACGGCTGACCGTCAAAGCCGCCGGTGACGCGCACTGGCCCGCAGCCGATCGCGGTCAAGCACAACACAACCACGCAAAACGCGAAGGGGTCGCTAGCGCGTCGATGGTCTCTGTCCACGATCATGATTCACTCCCTTGCGGTGCGCTCGGCTCACCTGGTGGCGCGCCGTAGCCTTGTTCGATGAGAAAACTGCGGAACTTTGCGCCGGCCTCGCGACCCGCAACTTCGATCGCGATGCGCGCATCTTTCCCCTGTGCGTTTGCGCGGGCGACCTCATCGACACCGCGTTGGACGCGTACGCTCGCGAGCAACACGTCGCCGACGCGCGACACGCTCGACGCCACGATGAACTCGGCGTTTGTGTACTGGCGCGCGACGACATCCACGCACGGCGCGACGGTGCAGGTGCCGAGTTCTGCACGAACGTTGAACTCGTCGACGCATGGTGCCCCTGAAGCGTCGACGATGGCGACGCGCAGGCGCGCCGTCAGGTCCTCGACGTTAAATCCCGGGGCCTCCACCAGGCGCACGGCCGACGGTGCCACGGCGAGCGCCGACGCTGCACTGCCGGCGTGCACGACGACTGCATCAGCGGCCTGCACTCCCTTGCCGGTTTCGCAGCCAGCGAGCACAAGCGGTAGCATGGCGCGAATGACGGCGAACGCGAGTCCTCGGCAGGTGTGGGCGCTCATGGCGGGAGCTTGTGTGGCCTTGCTGTTTGGGTCAAGCGGTGTTGGTGTGTTCGCTTGCGTGCACCCACCGCAACCTGACGTTCAGCACGCCAACGACGCGCGATCGGACGCCCCAAAAATCACCATCACCGACGGCGCGCTGCGCCTGGCCCTCAACGACGCGCGCGTGCGGCTGGCGCAACACGGGCTTGAAATCAGGCGACCAACGAACGTCATCGTGTCGCCCGACATGCGCGTTTTCGCCGACGACATCCGTGGCCACGGTGGCACCGTCAATGCGCTGACCAGGGCATACACCGTGTTCGATACGATTTGGCTAGCGCCCCTTGATGCGTGGGCGGATGGGTCTGCGCCGTCACAAGTGGCGCGCTTAAGTCACGAGTTGTGTCACGCCGCGATCGAGCAGGCTTTCGGAACTCAGGACCGCGCAGCCCGCGCGCGCATCCCGCGTTTTTTTGAAGAAGGTGCGTGCTCAGTGGTGGCGCGACAACAGCCTGCGCGCTTGCCGTTTTCAGACCGTCGGTTGCGTAGTCGGCAAGCACCGATTGATTCGCGCACCTTTGACGCTGACCCCGACGTCGCTTACGCGGCCGCGCACCATCTGATGGCGTTCGTCGTTGAGGGGTCCCCCGATGCGCTCGGCGAGATCTTGAGGCGTGCAAGCGGCGATGCGCAACCAGGCTGCGTCGAGCGCGCTTTTGTCGACGTCGTTCACATGAGCCCTCAACAGGCGTGGACCCAACTGCAAGCACGCGCCGACGTGCCGA
This sequence comes from Deltaproteobacteria bacterium, assembly GCA_043744135.1. Lineage (GTDB taxonomy): Bacteria > Myxococcota > UBA727 > UBA727 > VGSZ01 > JAYTVG01. The sequence goes on from JAYTVG010000757.1 coordinate 9,822, forward strand.
CGTGAAACTTCCACCCGGCAGCGCGCGCGTGGTCGCAAGCAGCGTCGCGCTGGCGACGCTCACAACGGCACTGGCGCACCGTGCCGATGGTGCTGCGCGCATCGAACTCACTGCAGCGTTGTGCGCGGTAGTGGCGTTTGCCACGCGGCAGGCGCTGGTCCTGCTCAGCGCGCGCCACCACGGCGTGCCGCTCAACGACAGCGCGGCGCGTTACCGGTTGTTGCGACGCACCTGGCCTGCCGCGGCCGCCGGGGCTGCGCTGGGCGCGCTCGTCGGTCGCGCCTGTGCTGCCGCTGCACTGAGCCTCACGTTAAGCATCGCGCTCGCATGTGGTTTGGGGATCGGCCTCGCTTGTGCACTCACACGCGTTGAACCGGTGCGCGCCGCCAGCCCACGACGTACGGCGCTGTTGACGTATGTGCTGATGGACACGGCGTTGCCTGCGGGCGTCGTCGCTGCGTGCGTCGCTTGGGTCGTGACGACTGCGCGCTTCGGTGCGCTGACGGTGGTGCCCGCGGGTCTGTTTGCCCGGCACCTCGCAAGCACGACATTTTTGTATGCGGTGTTTTTAGGCTTCGGCGGATTTTTAAAAGCGTTCACGGAAAAGCGCGCCGGGTTGCTTGTGACAGCCGACGCCGCGACCCGGTGGCCCGGCCCCATCAGCGTCGGCGCAGTGGTGGCGGTGCTGTTTTTATTCGGCGGTGCGTGGGTGCTGCCGAGCCTCGCGTTGAGCGATGTGCTCATCATCAAGGTGGTGGTGGCGACGTTTCTTGGGGGCGGGCTGAGCGCGCTTGGCGCACTGCAGGGCTTACGTGCAGCATCGGTCGCCGGCGCTGCTGGCACACCACCGACGTAACTGGTCACAATGCTGTCGCGCTGTCGCACAAAAACAGTGCCCCGCGGGCGACCGGTACGGCTGCGACGAGCTGCTCGGCGACGTCGCGGTGTCCTGCGCGGCAGTGGGTACGCACTGCAAAAGTGGCGGTGGTCGCGGTCAAAAAATCGGTGGGAACGCGCCTCAACAAATCAGACGCGTGCTGGTGATCGTCGAGCGCGGCAAACTCTTGCGCGATGTCAATCAGACGCGCATCGTTAACGGTGTCGTCGAGCAAGGCACGCCGGATCTCCGACGCGGCGGGCGCGTACTCCCGTGTTCGCAGCAGCGCGAGTGCAAGCCGTGCGTGGTAGTTGCCATTGTCCGGCTCCATGCTCAGCGCGGTGAGCAGGGCGACGATGGCGTGGCGGGGTTCCCCTTGGGCCATGGCGATCATCGACAACGTCTCAAAGTTCTCGGCGCGAGGCGGCGGCGACGCGACGGCGTTGTCGGCGGCCCAACGCGCCAGCATGAGCTCGTGCTCAGCAAAACGTGCGACCGAAACGCTGGCCCATGCGTAGCTCAGACCTTGCTCCACGGACGCTGCGTGTAAAAACATGGTGGCGCTGCTGCGCCAGTAGCCGATTTGGACTTGCGTTTGCGCTCCCAGCGCGAAGCACACCACGGCCGCCGGCACTTGCCACAGCTGCTGACGTCGTGACCGCGACAGCGCCGTGACGATCGCAGCGACCGGCATCAACGATGGGATGTACGTATAGCGGTCCGCAAGTGAAGCAATGCCGACCATCACCAACCCGATGACCGGAACCAGCGCACCGAAAAACCACAACACAGCCACGTAGATCGACGGCCACGCACGTCGCCACGCAACGACCGCGAGGACAAAAAAACCACCGACGACTAGGCAACTCGCGCCGATGCGCAGCGATGACCAACCATCAATCGGGTAGCTGTAGGGGGCGATCAAATCGCGCGGCCAAATTGTCTTGGCGATGTAGCGGCTGTAGGCCACGGGAGTGTTTTGCAGGCGCAGCAGCCACGACACGCCGGTGGTTTTCAGCGGCGACCCCTGCGCCAAATGCGTGACGACACTGAGCGCGACGCTCGCGCCCGCAAACGGCAACACATCGACGCACAGCCGCCAAACCGCACGCCGATCGACTGGGCGCGCCAGCATCGGCCACACGGTGACGAGCACCAGCAGCGCAGGCAGCGTCACAAGCATTGGCTTCGCCATCATCCCCAAGGCCGTGCAAAGCAGCGTCAACGCGAGGTGAGCGCGCCGTCGCGTGCGTTGCCACGTCCACCATGCGTGAAGCGTGAGCATTAAAAACAAGCCCGACAACACGTCTTTGCGCTCTGAGATCCAAGCGACGGATTCCACGCGCAGTGGATGGACAGCCCAGGCGGTCGCCCCTAAAAGCGCCCACACGGGTGATGCTCCCGCGCGCAACAAGAACAGTGCGAACAGCGCCGCGGTCGCTGCATGCAAGATCACGCTCGTGAGATGGTGTCCTCCCGCTGTCAGCCCGTACAAGCTGACGTCAGTCGCGTGCGACAGCATCGTGACGGGGTGCCAGTTGCCGGCGCAATAGCCAGTCAACGCGTATTTCCACGTCGACAGCTTCAGCACACCGTCCGCGACGTTTGGGTTCGCGGTCACGTATTGGGTGTCGTCATAGATGGAAAACGGCGTCGTCAACGCCGCCGAAAAGGTCGCAGCGGTGATCACGAAAACCGCGAAGGCGACCGTCAGCTTTGATCTTAGACTCGTGTCTAACGCAGCGCTCACCCCTTCACGACATGACGCGGTTTCGACCCGCCTGCTTGCCAGCATAAAGCTTCTCGTCTGCGCGAATGATGAAGCTTTCTTGCGTGTCGCCTTTGTTCATCTGGGTGACACCCATCGACACCGTCACCGGGATGGTGTTTTGCTCAAACTCGAACTGCATCTCTTCGAGGCCTTGGCGAATCTTCTCGGCCAAGATGACGCCGCGATCAGCAGCAGTGTCTGGCAGCAAGATCGCAAACTCCTCGCCGCCGTAACGCGCGAAGCATTCCTCTTTGCGGATGTGCTTTTTTTGAATCATCTCGGCGCTCTTTTTGAGCACGAAGTCGCCCGCGAGATGGCCGAACTCGTCGTTGACCTTCTTAAAGTGGTCGAGGTCAAACATCACGAGCGCGAGCGGACGCGCGTAGCGTGCACAGCGCGCCATCTCCCGGTCCAAAAATTCCATGAAGTAGCGCTTGTTGTAGACCTGGGTCAGGCCGTCGATGATCGCCATCCGGTAAATTTCTTCATAGTAAAGCTGCTCAATGTTGTCGCCATCGATAAACTTGAAGATGACGCCGCCGATCTTCAACAAGTCACCATTGTTCAGACGTTGGCGGCTCCCAAGCTCCTTGTCGTTGACGAAGGTGCCATTGGTTGAGCCAACATCTTCAATATAGTTACCACCGGCACCTGCATAAATTTTACAGTGCACACGACTGACATTGTCCATATCACATACGATGGTGTTGTCCGGCCCGCGTCCGATGGTGAGCTGCACTTTATCCAGAGGGAATTTTTTGCCAATATCTTTACCGTAAATTTGCACGACACAAGGCAACCCGCCCGCAAGCTTTTTGTCCGCGATGCGCGAGACCTGCGAGACACGGGTTTTTTCCTCACGCGTTGTCATGCTGCATCATCCTGTCGTGCTACCGCGGGGCCGCGTCGGCGCGTCCTCGTCGACTTCTTCGATGTCCATGAATGGGATATCGCGTTGCAGCGCGGATCGAGCGCCCGACAGTTGTTCGTTGGTCTCACGCAGCCGGCGCGAGAGCACCTGCACAAAGCTCCACAACAGCTTGACCGCGAGCACGGGTTCCTTGCGAATCAAGGTATAAAAACTGCGGCGCTGAACCACTAACAAGCGTGTGGCTTCTTTGGCTGTGACGGTCGCCGAGCGCGGACTTTGATCCACCAGCGCCATCTCGCCGAAGTGGACGCCGGGGTGAAGCTCAACGATCTCTTGCACGCCTCGCGACACCACCGCGCGCCCGGCGAGGATGATGTAAAGCTCCTCGCCCGAGTCGCCTTCTTTGACGATCGCGGCGTCCTGCTCGAAGGTCTCGAGGTAGGTGATGTTGAGCACCTTCACGAGCTCTTGGTAGGTCAAAAAGCGAAACAGTGGGATCTTCTTGAGGATGTCGAGCTTGAGCGTCACTTCGGTGGCGCGCTGTTCCTCGACGACCTTGTCCTCGGGGTCGGCGACGGCACGCAAAATGACTGCGGAGATGTTGTCTTTGCCGCCGCGTCCATTGGCGAGGTCGACGAGCGCCTGCGGGATCTTGTCGAGGTCAGTGTTTGACAGCTGTTCGGCGAGGTCGTTTGGATCTTCGGTGTAGCCGTGCAGTCCGTCTGAGCACA
>JAYTVG010000758.1:0-3947 GCA_043744135.1 Deltaproteobacteria bacterium
GCAACAACGAAAAAAAACCCGCACGCGACGCCCTTAAAAAAGCCGTCGACCTTGACGAGCTGCATGTGCCGGCGCTGCTCGCGCTGGGATTTTTGGAAAGCGCGCTCGCAGATGATGCCAGCGCCGCCGAGCGGTTCGCGCGCGTGTTGTCCACCGAGCCCGACAATGTGCGCGCGAAGGCTGGCTTAGGGCAAGCGCTTGCCAAAAGCGGCAGCGACGACAAGCGCGCGAAGGAACTGCTCAACACCGTCGTGCTCGCGGACCCGAAAAACGCCATCGCACACGCGCTGCTCGGCGACATCGCACAACGCGCAGGCGACCTACCAGAAGCAATCGCGCGCTACGAACGCGTCAAGAAGCTGCGTGCCGACGACAAAAACGTCAGCGCGCACCTAGATGAGCTCAGACAACAATTGAAAAAGCCCAAAGCGACAAAGTAGCTGCGGCTTCAGCTAGTGTCTGTCGCATGTCATTTGTGATGTTCGCCGCGCTCGCGGCCGTCGGTCTGTCGCCCACCGTGCAGGTCGCCGCCCGCGTGCTGGTGCTCAACATTGATGCCGTGGGCGTCGACGACGCGGTGGCGCGCGCCATCGACCCGATCGTGCTGCAAGCGGCGCAGATGGACGGCATCGCGGTGTTGGCCGCGGACGATATCAAAAAACTCCAGCAGCTCGATGCCGCGAAGGCCGACTTGGGATGTGATACGTCGTCATGCCTGGCAGAACTTGCGGGAGCGATCGGCGCTCAATGGGTGCTGTACGGTTCCGCGAGCCAACTTGGCACCAGCACCACCGTCACGTTGTCGCTGTTTGACAACGTGACACACGAGGTGCGACGCGAGGCACTCACCACCACGGACCTCGGCACCTTGCCCTCGGGTCTGCCACCCAAAGTGCGCGCACTGTTGGCGGTCGCGAGCCCCGTCGCAGCCAGCGCGCCCGTCGCCGCGCCCGCCGATGCTGGGCCGTCGTTCGTGCCGATCGTCGGCATCGGTGCCATCGCTGTCGGCGGCGCCGCGGTGCTGGGCGGGGGGGTGCTCGCGGCCATTAACGAAGTGGCGATTCAAGATCCAAAGGCGCTAGGGGCTACCAAGCGCGCGGCGCAAGACAACGGCGTCACGGGGCTCATCGTCGTAGCGGTGGGCGTCGCCATAGCGGCGGTCGGTGCGGGCGTGTTGGTCGTCGATGGGGTGCTGCAATGACCGTGCGCTCGACACTGTTCGCGACGCTCGCCCTGCTGTCAGGGTGCGGCATCTTCAACGTCAACGTCCCTTGCGACAGCGACGACAACTGCCCCTCGGGAACCTGCGTCGCCGCCACGTGCCAGCCCCGCGGTGAAGGAGAGGGCGAAGGCGAAGGCGAAGGTGAGGGAGAGGGCGAAGGCGAAGGAGAGGGCGAAGGCGAGGGCGACGGGGAAGGCGAGGGAGAGGGCGAGGGAGAGGGCGAGGGCGAGGGAGAGGGCGAGGGAGAGATCCCTGCAGTGTGCGTCGCCGGGGACGGCACCTGCGTCGACGACGACCGGCTCGGCGGTGACGGCTGCTCCGCTGATTGCCAAGAAGAGGCAGCGCGCTGCGGGACCAGCGTGCCCTCGACGTTTTTAACGCCGGCGGGTTCGGTCGTCGTCAACCCAGCGCTTGGGATCGACGACGTCGCCGCTGGCTGCTTCGGCAGCCTGACCGCGGCGCTGCTGCAAAATAAGCCGACCTACGTCGACGCGGGCACGTTTGCGTCCGACGTGTTTCCGTTGGTGGTGCGCCAACTCCTGCGCGGGGCGAGCGCGAGTCAAACCATCGTCGGCGACGGAGGCAACACGACCGACGTGGTGGTCGATCTCAGCCCAGGCGCGAGCCTCGCGTTCATTCAAATCGTCGGCGGTCGCTCGGCAAGCCAAGAAGATCTCGTGCGCTTTGCTACAATCAACGGCTCTTACACCATCAGCGATGCGCGCTTACAGTCCGCAGGCTCGGCGCTCTTTTTCCCGTCATTTTTCGCCATCAACGTCACCGTGGTGCGCACCGCGTTCGTCTCGCTCAACAACGGCGAGGCGGTTGGCACCACCTCGACGGCGGCCGGCTCGCTGCACGTTTCGGACTCGGTGTTTGAAACGCCAATCGATATCCTTGGAGACCTCGACGTCACGCTCGTGAGAAACGCCTTGCATTTGCCCACCAACAACTTCTCGCGCTTCGATGCGACGTCGTTCACCGCGACTGACAACGTCGTCACGTTCGCCGCTGGCTCGGCTTGTAACGGTTGGGGCATCGAGGGCTCAACAACTGCAACACTGCGCGGCAACAGCTTTCAAGATTTCGCCGGGCCCGCGGCGTGCGCAGCTGTCGACGCAGGCACCGGCACCACGCTTGACCTCGGCACTGCCGCGCTCCCTGGCGGCAATCGATTTCAAAACAACACGCTCGATTTACGGGCCGACGTCAACGTGTCTGCGATCGGCAACATCTGGAGCAACGTTGACCCTTGCAGTGGCATGACGCTGACAACCGGCGCGGTGGTTGACATCACGGAGTTGAGCAGCTGCAGCTGACTACGGCGCGCCGGTAGCCCACAGCTTGCGCCGCGCGCTGGCGTTTTTTGCCCAAAAGCCGCGCAACGCGTCGTGGCTCAAAAAGTGGCGCCACAACTCCGGTGTCGCCGCAATGTGGCGCATCACGTTGTCGACGTCGGCGAACATGAGACGCGATACGTCGTGCTCAGCATCGCCAGCGATCCCCACCCGAGGTCGTGTTCGCGGCCGAGTTAGCGCGATCGCGAGCTCGGTCGCGCGCCGGTGCCCGACGCATGTCTTCAACCTCGCTGCGATCGTCTTTGTGGCGCTAGCGTTGCTCAGTCCCAACACAATAAAAAGCGCCGCCGCGCTCATCCGTCGCCGTGTTTGCGGGTCGTCGACCTGCGCGCGCTGCAGTTGCGATCGCGCTTGCAACATCGGCACCGGGCCCATGCGAAAAAACGCCTCGCTGATCGTCGGTTGTTGGCGCGCAGGCGTGGCCAGACGCGGCGCAGATGCCGCGCCACCGCGGCCCACCATGAACGCGACGTCGTCGCTCATGTGCACTGGTGCGAGCTCAACGCGCGGATGGGCGCGCGCAAAGACACGAAACAGTTCGTCGACAAAACCCTGGCCGACGTGCGTGACGCCAACGAAATCCAGCGTGACATGCTCAAACTGCTCGAGCCCGGCGACCACGCGTTTGGCCTCCGAACGCGACATCAGTGCGCCCCCCGAATCCGCCAGCCGCACGGTCACACGCGTTTTCGCGAAGCGGTTGTCGTCGCCGGTGCTGTAGGCGGCAAAGATCGTTTCGTACGGCGGGATTTGACCAGGTCGAAACTCGAGCACCACGCGCGTACCGATGTGTTGCTTGGCATGGACATCGACGGTGCGGACATCGTTGACGTTGTCCACCACCCACTGCAGCTGCCCGCTCAACAGCGAAAAGCGTTGCGCAATCTTCGACGTGAAAAAAATGCCCTGGCCACTGTGGCGCTCGGGCATCGTGGTGAGCTTGCCCTTTTCTAGCTGCAGCAACGCGTCGCGCTCGCCCTGCACGCCCTTGGGTAAGCGCAGTTGCTTGCGTAGCTTTGCAAAGACTCCTGCGCCGTTGTCCGCCACCACAATCTCAAGCACCGGTCCTCGGCGGTTGACATCAATCGACACCGCGCGCGCGCCGGCGTGGTCGATGGCGTTGTTGAGCATCTCGGTGAGACCGTAGTTCACCGCAGCAGCGTCAGCGACGTTGAGCTCGAACAGCGATCGCAGTGCAGGCTCTAAGCGTTTAGCGATCTCATGTTCATCAAGACTCAGGTGATCGGCTGCGGGGTGGACGACGACGCGCGCGCCCGCGAGGCAGTACGCGGCCGCAGCACCGCGCCCCGTCGCCTTCAAGACACCACGCTGCACCAGCTCATGAAGGCGTCGATGCGCGGTCATGC
>JAYTVG010000759.1:0-3942 GCA_043744135.1 Deltaproteobacteria bacterium
GATGACGACTTGCCAACGAGCGGCGCAATGAATCGACAACGATTCAGTTGAATCATTTACTTGAGCAGAGTAAACCGGGCGCGCTGCGGGCACTTCGCCGCCGCCTAGGAGCGCGACCATGGGAAACAACACCGTCAGCCCGACTGGAAACCAAAACGCAAGCGGCATCTGCAAAAGCCTCCAGATCCTTTCGAGTGAACTGTTCGCTGCCGACGCGAAGTTGCTCGCGGGCTTGCTCGACAAAATGAAGCCGCTGCGTCGTGAATCACGTGTCGTTGGAACGATCGTTGTTTGCGCGCTCGTGGCAGTCTGCGTTGCCTCGTGCGCGCCGCAGCGTTGTGGCGCGAAGCTGAAGCGGGACGAAGCGCCCGCAGCCGGTCCATCTGACAACGGGCGCGTCGATGGGAAACTTCCGCTGTGCCTCATCGACGATGTCGCGTTGCCGGGAAACGCAAGCCGCTTTGACTACCAAGATATCGACGTCGACAACGGCCATCTGGTGATCGCGCACATGGGCGACTCGAACGTGGTGATCGTGGCGCTTGCCGATGGCGCGACGCTCGCGACGATCGACAACGTACCGACCGCTCGCGGTGTACTGGCAGTGGCCGCCAAGAATCGAATCTTCGCGTCTGCCGCCGCCAGCGATGAACTGGTCATCATCGATGCGACGACATTTGCTGAGATCAACCGCGTACCAACAGGCGCCGGACCCGATGGCCTCGCGTTCGATCCCGTCCACAACGTCGTCGCTGTCTCGGCGCAGCAGGCGGGCACAGTCTCACTCATCGCCGATGCAGGTGACGGCGACCGCGTCGATGTGGTCGTTGGAAAAGACACCGGCAACGTTGTTTTCGATGCAGGCCGCGGCAGTTTCTTCGTCACCGTCACCGATCCTGACGAGCTTGTTGAAGTCGATCCGGTGCGACACGAAATCCTTGCGCGCATTGCGGTTGCTGGCTGCCTTGGAGCGCATGGACTGCGCATCCATCCTGATGGGAGCAGTGCGCTCGTCGCGTGTGAGGGCAACGCAACGATTGCTCGCGTTGACCTCGACAACAGCGCACACGACGTCGCCACCGCGAGGTCGGGTTCAGGGCCCGACGTGCTGGCGATCGACGCCGCATTCGGCTGGCTTTACGTCGCGGCAGAAAGCGGTGACCTCAAGGTGTTCGACCTGGGCCTGCCCGGGCTTCAGGAAATAGGTAGCGAGCACCCTGGTGCCAACGCCCATTCCGTCGCCGTTGATTCATCAACCCACCGCGTCTTTTTTCCCTTGGTTCGCGACAGCACCGGCCATCCCGTGTTGCGCATCATGCAGCCGTAGGCTCGCCGCCTGCGTTGACAAAAATCTCGACCCCGTGCGCCCGCGCCGGATACCCACAGATTGCGGCACGCGCGATCGTCAGTGGCGATGACCGAGCACTACAGCGACGTGACCGTGGGCGAGAAGGCATGAGGCGCTGCGTCGCGCACTCGGTGCTGACCTTGCAGCGCAAGTGCGCACCGCGGGCGAGAAGGCGAAGAAAACTGAGACCTCGACTTGGAGTGAACCCAACTCCGAGTCGGCACAGCGTTGAGTGACTTAGATGGCGCGCCCAGCAGGACTCGAACCTGCGACCCCCGGCTTAGAAGGCCGGTGCTCTATCCAGCTGAGCTATGAGCGCACGCGAGCAGGCTACACGCGTTTACTGCGTGCGGTCACTTGGGGCGGACGACTCTTTTTTTGAGAAACGACAGCAGGCGCGCCTCCAACTCGGGTGGTGCTTGCAACAACAACGCAGCACGCGCAGCGACCGGCGCAAACGCATACTGGCGCACAAACGCCACGCACGGGCCGCACACGGTCATATGCCCTTCAAACGCAACGCGGTCGCCTTGGGCGAGGGTGTTGTCGACGTATTCACCGAGCAGGTGCACGAGACGCTCGCACCCCATCGCGACCGGGCGCGGCGGCGAAGCGGGGTCGTTTGGGTCGTTGGCGGGCGGATCCGTCATCTGTGCTCCTGAGCTTGCGCGCCGGGCGGGTGGCCGCGCAAGTTCGCCTCGAGCAGCTGCCGCAAAGCCAGCCGCGCCCGGTGCAGGCGGCTTTTGATGGCCGGCACCGTGGTGTTGAATTGATGCGCGAGATCGTCGTGCGATGCGTCGTCAAATGCGCGTACCAAGATCAGCGCACGATCCTCGGCGGATAACGCGTCCAAGCTCGCGACGACCGCGGCGTGCACTTCGGCGGACATCAATGCCTCGTCGGGGTTACGTGCCCACAAGCTCAAGGCGTCAAACGGCGACACGCCCCCTTGCATGAGCGGCTCAAGATCGGTCGCGTTGCCCATCGCCTCCGGGCGCTTTTTGCGCAGCTTCATCAGTGCGTGGTTGGTCGCGACGCGAAACAGCCACGTCGACAACCGCGCGTCGCCGCGAAAGGTCTCGAGATTTTCAAACAGCGAGACAAACGTGTCCTGCGCGACCTCTTCAGCCTCCGCCGCGTTTTTCGTGATGCCGAGCGCTAAGCCGTACACGCGGCTTTGGTGCCGTTTCACCAGCGCCTCAAACGCGGCGTAGTCGCCGGTCCGCGCGCGCGCGATGACGTCGGCGTCGACGTCGACGACGCGGTCCGCTGCCGCCATGGGGGCTGCTGTCGTTGTCGTGGTCGCCACCGTGTCACCCCTAGCGCCGCGCGAAACTTTCACGGTTCACCTCCCGCGATCGGTGAACCGATGGCCATCGTGCAAGGTCGTCGAATCTCCGGCGGCTTGCTAGCCGTTTCGAAACAATAACAGCACCCCCACCACCAAACCCACGATCGCCAACACCGCAAGTGCGATCAGCGCCTTTTCGGCGCCGCCAAGTCCGCCGGCGTGCTCCAGGTCGGAGTCAAACGCCCCACCCTCGGGCTCGATCTCGTTGTCGGGGTCCTCGACCATGCCACGCGGCGGCTCCGCCGATTGGCCGCGTGACGGGACGTTTGGCTCGTCTTTGTCGATGGCTTGCGGCGGCTCTTCGTACGCCTGCTCTTGCTGCGCGGGGTCGTCTTCGATCTGCGAATTTTCTGCGCTGGTGGCTTGCTCTTGAAATGCTGGGATGTCGTCGAGCTTGCCGAGAAATTTCGCGGAAGGATCGATGAACGTCAGCTTCAACGCGCCAAGCAAAATTTCGTCGGCGTCGCGCAGCGGCTGCGGTTTGGTCAAACGACGTTCATTGACGACGACGCCGTTTTTACTGCCCGCGTCCTCGACGGTGATCTCGTTCCAATCGCGGCGAATGATCGCGTGGCGGCGCGACACGTTCGCGTCGTTGATCTGAAAATCGCAATCGGCGCCCCGTCCGACCGTGGCCTCCGCGACGTCGGGGCCGACGGTGAATTTCTTGCCTTCGTCTGGCCCGTTCATCACGCGCAAATACGGCATGCCTTGCGCTTCGTTGCCGATCTGCGCCAGCACTTCTTCGACCATCTTGCGCGCGAGCGCCTCGGTCTTTTCCACCGAGTAGTCGGCGCTGCGCTGCTTTTCGGTGTGAAACGTCAGCTTACAGTGCACCAGGTCGATGACGTCGCCGTCGCGCATCAATTTTTTCGCGCCGCCACCGACGGGCTTGCTGTTGTGCTTGGTTCCGTGGGTGCTTTTGAGGTCCTCCAAGTACCACTCGCGCCCGTCGTGATTGAGCGTGCAATGGCTGCGGCTGACGGTCGACAATGGCACTTGGATGTCGTTGGTCTGGTCGCGGCCGATGCTGACTTTCGCCTGGTCAAACTCATACTCGAACTCCCGAGGGTCCTTGCCCGGGATCGCCATCACAACTTCCAGCTTCAGCGGTGGCAAAAAAACGACCTCGATGCGTCACGGACACAGGGCGACGTGCGAGGGATAGCGTAATCGATCGGTTGGTGGGAAGAACTACAGGTGTCGTGCCTCACTTCACAAGCGTCGTGTCGCGGTGCTGCAG
>JAYTVG010000760.1:0-1237 GCA_043744135.1 Deltaproteobacteria bacterium
ACCGGCAAGCGATGGGACATGGGCGTGCTCGTGGACGCGGTGCTTCACTTCGCGCGCAACTGTCGCACGCCTCCAGTGGTGGTCGCGTCGTCTTTGGGGGCTCACGTCGCGATCCTTGCTGCACTGCAGCACGCCGAGTTGTTTTCCCAACTTGTACTGAGTGCGCCCGGCGGACTGGTTGACGTGGGCCCTGTGCTCGCGGCTTCGCTGCGCGCACACTACGATGTCGAGACCATCGTGCGCCGCGAGGCTGAGGCGATTGTTGGCACGAGCCGGCGCATTTTTTTTGACGTCACACACCCCGCTTGTGAAGCGCTGGCAGCGCGCAAGCTTGCGGTCCACCGATCAGGGCACGCGCTTGAGTTCGCGGCGCCGTTTGCCGGCTACGTCGATGATGTCTTTCGCCACGTTGTGCGCGAACGCATCAGTCATCTGCGCGTACCCACGCTGATCGTGTCGGGCGAGCGCGACGCAGTGGTGCCGCCGGAGGCTTGTGAACTCGCGGCGCGGCGCTTGGGTTGTCGGTTCGTCTCGATGCCTAGTGCGGGTCACACGCCGCACCTTGAAAGCACCACTGCCTTCGCCCAAGAGGTGTTTTCTTGGTGCGAAGCGACCGCATCACATCACACCACGCAACGGTCGTTCGCAGGTGCACAATGAATCTACAAGACGCGGCTCACGGATACTTCCCGGGCGATTGGACTGAGCCGCTCGCACGTACGTTTGGCGCGAACACAGCGCTGGTCGACGAAGCGTCACAGGTCGCGCTCAGCTACGCCGAACTGCGCGTACACACCGCTGCCGCTGCTGGTGCGCTTGATACGTTGGGCGCACGCCGCAGCGGTTCAGTGCAGCCACGTGTCGCGGTGCTCGCGAAAAATCGCGTCGAGCATCTAGAATTGATGTTCGCATGCGCGCGCTTAGGTGCGCTCTTTGTGCCGTTGAATTGGCGCCTCACGCAGTCGGAGCTCGCGCAAATCTTAGACGACTGTGCGCCCACAGTGCTGTTGCATGATCGCCATTTTGATGAGCTCGCGCGCGGCTTGTGTGCGCAGCGGGAGATTCGTGCGATCAGTTTCGATCGCGCCGATGGTTGGCCGGCGATGACGCAAACCGCCGCCGCAATGCCCGCAGTGGCTCAAGCCCCGGTGTCCGCTGACGACGCGTGGATCGTTCTTTATACGTCCGGGACCACGGGCCTACCGAAAGGTGCGCTGCTGCCGTTTCGTCAGGTGGC
>JAYTVG010000761.1:0-1236 GCA_043744135.1 Deltaproteobacteria bacterium
CCGGCGGCCGCAAGCTCTGGCACCAGTGCCGACGCCTCCAGGTCCTGCGGCGACAGCAGGTGCGCAACGTCGCCGAGGTTTTGCACCTGGCCATCGACGACGAGGTCATAGGGCAGCCGGCACGCTTGTGCGCAGGCGCCGCGGTTGGCGCTTCGACCGCCGATGGCTTCTGAGGTCAGGCACTGGCCCGAATAGCTGACGCACAACGCCCCGTGCACAAACACCTCAAGCTCGACGGTGCTGCCGACGGCATCAAGGCTGGCGCGGATGCTGCGGATGTCCGCCAGCGACAGCTCGCGCGCCAACACCACGCGCGTGGCACCAAGTGACGCGGCGTGCAGCACGCTGTCGGCGTCGGTGCAGGTCATCTGCGTGGAGGCGTGCACGGCGAGCGTGGGGGCAATGGCGCGCACCGCTTTCACGACCCCGAGATCTTGCACGATCACAGCGTCGACGCCGGCGGCGGCGCAGGCGTGCACCACGCGCTGTAAGTCGGGCAGCTCGTGGTCAAACACCAAGGTGTTGAGCGCCACGAAGCCCTTGGTGCCCCACGTGTGCAGCTCTTGCATGAGGGCGGGCAGATCGTCGGTGTGAAAGTTGCTCGCGCGGGCGCGGGCGTTAAAGCCCTGCACGCCGAAGTACACCGCGTCAGCACCTAAACGCATCGCGGCGCGCATGCACGCTGCATCGCCCGCGGGCGCTAAGATTTCGGGTTTAACGACGACCACACGCGGTAGCTAGCAGATGAAGCGCGCAAAGAAAGGTCGCTGCCGGCAAAAACGCCCTAGTTGCCGAGTTGTTTGATTTTCGCGCGCAGGCGTTTGGACGGGGCGATCGCCAACGCTTGCTCAAACGCCGCTTTCGCATCGGTCAGCTGTCCTTGCGCGCTGTGTGCTTCACCGAGTCGTTCAAGAACAGTGACGCTGCGCGGTAGCAGCGCGTGGGCTTGCATCAACAACGGCACGCGATCGGTGGCGGTTTGGCTGTCGACGAGCAAACGGTACACGCGCACTTCGCGTTCTTGCGTGGAGGGATCGGCGTTGGCGTCGAGTTGCGTCGCTTGGCGGTAGCGCTTGAGGTACAGCGTGATGCGTTCGCGGTCGACGTCGTTTGCAAACGCGTGCAAAAACAGCCGCGCATGGTAGCCGGCCCCGACGGCGTCACCTAAGCCGCGCAACACCGAGCCCAACTTGCCGTGCACGGCGACGCGTTGTGGCTGCAGGTCGATCGCCTCCA
>JAYTVG010000762.1:0-1236 GCA_043744135.1 Deltaproteobacteria bacterium
AACAAGAGATCGAAACCGGCCACATGAGCGGCATGTCCAACGTCCGCTATTGGCTCGACAAGCGTCACGTCGTTGCCTCGGAAGATCTCGTTCAAGCCATTTTTGCGCGCGCCAAATCCTCCAATCGTGTGCTGCGTGACGACGAGATTTGGGATCTTATCCGGCGCGCGCCAGCGACGTAGGACGCGCGGGCGACGTTCGCTGTTGCGTGCGTGCGTGCGTGGTACCGCACTGCGCGCGCCGACCACCGCGCGGGCGGACGTGGTAGCTTCTTTGCTATGGCGCCAAACCTCATGGAGCTCGTGCGCGAGCTCAAGGCCCTCAACGCACGCAAAAAGACGGGCGAGACCCTGGCGCCACACGACGAAGCGCGCCGCAAAGAGCTCAAAGGGTTTTTACGAAACGCGCTTGAGGCAAGTGGTTCCGCGGAGGGCGGCGCGACCAGCACCGAGGGCCGCGCTACCGCATCGGCGCCGCCGTCGGTGCCTGCGCCGATCGCAGCCGCACCGCTCCCACGCGCAACCACGCCCGCACCAGTGCCGCGCGCACCGCTGCCAGCGCCAGCGCCGCTCGCGCCCGCGCCGCTCGCGCCCGCACCGGTCGGATTGAGCGTTGCCGAGGCGCCGTTTGTGGCGCCCGTCCCCGCCGAAGTGCCGAAATATAAAAACCAGTTCGTTATCGATGCCGACATCGCGGGGGCGCTCATCGATACGGCGATGAAATCCGACGCCGTCGCGCGCGTCGATCCGTTTGCGCTGCGGCACGCGCACGCCAGCACTGCCGAGTTGGATGAGAGCGTCGCGCGCGCCGATCTTGCCTTGCGCGCGAACAAGAAGCGGCCCGCCGCTCGCACCCACGGCGAGATCGCGCTTCAGCTCAAAGACACGGACGTGTCGTACACCCCTTCTGAAAACCCGCTCACCCTCGAGCAGTACTACGGCGGCTATGCCGACGACGGTTTCGTGGCGGTGCGCGCCGACGAGGCGGGCGGCTTGCGTGTCGTTGACGCGGCTGAGGCGGAAGTGCAAAAAATCAACTTCGCGGCGCTCGGGGTCGTGCCCGCGGGGCTGATGTTTTTGGATGACTTCGTGCAGCTGTATGCGGCGCGTTTGTTCAGCGCTGTCGAGGCTGACTCCGCCAACGACTCCGATGACCCAAGCTTGCTCATTGCCGGCAAGCGCAAGGTCACCGTGCTGCTCATCAACGGTGAAAAACGCCAAGGGATGGTGCGGGTGC
>JAYTVG010000763.1:0-1236 GCA_043744135.1 Deltaproteobacteria bacterium
ATCGCCGAGCGAGCGCGCGGCAATCCGTTGTTGGCGGTGTTGTTGGCGCGCTTTTTAGCGTCGATGCGGTTGGTGCATTTGTCGGGTGACATTGTGACAGCGAGTCCCGATCTCGCGCGCTACCCGCTGCCACCGAATCTCTCGGTGTTGACGTTCGCGTCTCAAGCGCTGTTGACCCCAAACGCGCGCGCAGCGCTTGAAGCGTGCGCTGCTGTCGGCCAAGTTGCGCCGTTGACCCAAATCGCCGCGTTGCTGCCGGCTGTCGACGTCGACGCCGCGCTCACGGAGGCGCTCGGCTGTGGCGCATTGGTGTACGATACTCTCGCGGGTGAACCCGCGGCTGCGTTCCCCTCGGCCAGCGAGCTTGACGCGGTCGTCAGGCGCACCACACCGGGGCGCGCGCAAACCATGCACCGCGCGCTCGCTGACGCGCTCGGTTTGCAACAACAGCAGCGCTTCGCGATCGAGCGCGAGGAGCTGTCGTTGTTTCATCGTCGCTGTGCGGGCGACGTCGATGCCGCCTGCGACCACGCCGAACGTGCCGCCGATGCGTGGGCGGCACTGGGCGCCACGGACGTCACCACCGAGCACTACAAGATCGCGCTTGCACACCGTTTCAGACGCATCAAAGACGGCGCCGTCAGCGAAGACGAGGCCGCTCGCGCGTTTGAACTGGTCGCGCGCGCCACCATCTCGATCGGCGACGTGCAAGCGGATGACGCAGTGAACTTATTGATGCCCTTTTTGCGCGCAGTGCCAGTCGGAACCGCGGTGCGGGCGCGCATCGACGCTGAGAGCGCGCGCGCGGCATTGTTGCTGAAGCTACGGCGCACGCACGACGCGCTCGCGGAGCTCGACCGTTTGGCAGAAGCTCCCGTCGGCGACGCCACCGCGCACCAACAAGGCGCGCTGCTGCTCGATCTCGCGGTGGCGCTTGAGCAAAGCGGTAACCCGACGGGAGCACGCACGCAGCTCAACGAGGCCATCGTGAAGCTGAGTGCCGATGGCGGCTGCACGCGGCTGTTTGAAGCGTACTTGGCGCAAGGCCGGCTCGCGTTGCGCGCGTCCCAACACGCGGCAGCGCGCGCGGCACTGAAGCTGGCGCTCGCTGAGGCGAGCCACCACAGGCGTGTCGCGCAGATGATCGATGCGCTGTCGTTGTTGTCGATGGTTGAGCTGGCGGCAGGCGATTCCGAGCGCAGCTTAGCCGTGCTCGATGACGCCTTGTCGGCGGCG
>JAYTVG010000764.1:0-1235 GCA_043744135.1 Deltaproteobacteria bacterium
GCGACACTTGTTGCAAGTTGCGGCCTGCGTGCGTTGCGGCTGTTGTCGACGGTGGCGGGGCTGACGGCGTTTTTCTGGCTGCCGGCTGCGTGGTATTTCGCTACCGCGTACGGGGGGGTGCCGCGCAGCGCGACCGGCGCGGTGTTTGAACTTGCCCCACTGCTACGCGCCGCTGTTGGTGGTGCGCTGCTCGATCACGGGCGCGCGCCGTTTTTGACGGTGGCGGTCGCGCTGTGCGTGCCCATCGCCGCCGCCCGCGCGGCCGCGCACCGCACCATCTCCATGCCCGGCGCAGTTGTCATCGCTGCTGCTGTGGCGCTGTGGTTTTCGCCGGTGGCGCGCACCCTACCCGACGAGATGTTGCCCGTTGGTCGCGCCATCGTCGTCGTGCAGCTGGCGCTCGCGATCGTCGTCGGCTGCGGCGCGGCCGACGCCGCGACGTGGGCGTTTTCGACGCGGCGCTGGCTGGTGCTGCGAATCGCCGTGCTGTCGAGCGCGGTAGCGTGGGCCGCCGCGCTCGCAATCAGCACGAGAACGGTGACGCTCGCACGCGTGCGCACGCTTGAAACCACAGCCGGCGCTGAATTCGCTGCCATGCAGCGCGTGATGGACGCGGTCGTCACACATCCCGGCCGCATCGCCAGCATCGGTGCCATCGACAACCGTTGGCGCCTGCTGCCGTTTGCGCAGCGCGGCCTCGCACCGTTGTGGTCGACCATCGGCAACAGCACGACGTCACCAAACGCGTGGCTGGCCCACAGCGAGGATGTCTGGCGCTTCACGGCGTTGTACGGCGTGGGCACCGTCGTGCAGCTCGACGCACCGTGGGATGTCGCCCCGCTAATGACGGCGGCGCCATTTGTCGTGTACGGCGCGCGGGCGCGGGCGCCGGTGTTTTCGGTGGTGCCCGGTGACGTCGTCACTGGCGATCGACACGCCTGGCGCGACGCCGTTCGCGCGTGGCTGCAACACGACGCATTTGTCGACGAAGGGCCGCCCCTTTACCAATCGACTGCTGTGCAAGCACAGCTCGCGACCGCGCAGCGCACCGCAACGACGGCAGGCGCGTGGACCTTGCAAGCGCACGTCGACGGCTCGCACATCGACAGCGACGTCGTCGTCGAGGGTGCGGTGGCGCAGCTGTTCGCGGCGCGCACCAGTTGGTCGCCGTTTTTTATCGCGAGCGTCGACGGTGTCGCGCAAGACGTGGTGCGCGTCGCCCCCGACTTCCCCGC
>JAYTVG010000765.1:0-3933 GCA_043744135.1 Deltaproteobacteria bacterium
TCGTGCCCTACACCGCGGCATTTGAGGCCATCGCGCGCATCGAAAAGGACCCGGGCGTCGTCACCACCGCGAGCTGGTACACCACCTCGGCCCCGCAGCTCGTCAACAAAGACAAATCACGCACCTTCATGTTGATTGCCCTGCGCGGCGACGACCAAGAAAAGATCGACGCGTTCAACCGCCTCAAGCCGCTCATGGAAGCGCCGCCGATGTCCGTGCAATTTGGTGGCGTCATTCCCGTCAACATCGGCGTGGCCGACACCATCGCCACCGACTTGAAGCGCGCCGAGATGGTGGCGTTCCCCATCACCGCCGTGTTGCTGTTGATCCTGTTTGGCTCCGTGGCCTCGGCGATGTTGCCGCTGGCCCTCGGTGCAGTTGCGATTGCGATGGCGTTGGCGTTTTTGAGTGTGTTGTCGCGCCTCACCGTCGTCAGCATCTTTTCGGTCAACCTCGTCAGCGTGCTGGGGTTGGGCTTGGCCATCGACTACGCGCTGTTTTTAATCAGCCGCTACCGCGAGGAGTTGCCGGCGCTGGGCGTCGAGGGCGCGGTCATCAAAGCAGTCGAGACCACCGGGCGCGCGGTGGCGTTTTCTGGCGTCACCGTCGCTGCCAGCCTCGTGGGGCTGTTTGTCTTTCCGCAAATGTTTTTGCATTCGATGGCGCTGGGCGGCATCACCATCGTGCTCGGCGCCGTGATGTTGGCGCTCACGCTGTTGCCGGCACTGCTAGGCGTCCTCGGCACGCGCATTGATGCGCTCAAGGTGCCGTTTGGTCTGGGCGCGCCCAACGAGGACGAGACGAGCTTTTGGTACCGCGTCGCGACGCAGGTGATGAAGCGCCCGCTGCTCACCGCCGTGTGCGTCACGGCGCCGCTGTTGCTGTTGGGGTCGCCGTTTTTGCGCTTCAACCCAAGTTTCCCTGACTACCGCATCTTGCCGCCGGAATTGCCCGCGTATATCGCCAACGACATCTTGGATAAGGAGTTTCAAGGCAAACAAATCACGCCGATCGACGTGGTCGTGAAGACCCAAGGGCGCGCGCTCGATCGCGAGAACCTTGAAAAGCTCTACGACTTAGGCGTGCGGCTGCAGGAGCACAGCGTCGTCAAAAACGTCTCGGGTCTGTTCACGCTGGTGCCGGGTTTGTCGCGCGAGGTGCTGATCAACAAGCTGTCGTTGCCAGCCGACAAACAAGACCCGCAGGTGCAAATGGGCATCAACGCGTTCACCAGCGGCAACACCTTTCGCTTCGCGCTGCTGCTCGACATCACCTTCAACGAAAAGCCCAGCGTCGACTTGGTGCGTGAGTTGCGCGCGATCGAGATCCCGGGCTTTGAGATCTACATCGGCGGGCCGTGCGCATTTTTGATCGACCTCAAGGATCGCTTAGTCCAGCGCGCGCCGTTGATGATCGCCGTCGTCATCTGCGTGATGTTTGTGGTGTTGTTCTTGGTGTTTGGCAGCGTGACGTTGCCGCTTAAGGCCATGCTGATGAACGCGCTGTCGTTGACCGCAAGCTTCGGCGCGATTGTCTGGGTGTTTCAAGACGGCCGCTTTCACGAACTGCTCGACTACGTGCCCCTCGGCATCTCGGACTGCACGGCACCGCTGTTGATGTTCTCCATCGTGTTTGGCTTGAGCATGGACTACGAGGTGCTGTTGCTGGCCCGCGTGCGCGAGGAGTACATCAAGACTGGCGACAACGACCTCGCCGTCGCCCGCGGCATCGCGCGCACCGGCCGCTTGATCACGAGTGCGGCGCTGCTACTCGTCATCGTCATCGGCGCGTTTGGCACCTCAAAGATCATCTTCATGAAGAGTCTAGGCGTTGGAATGGCGCTGGCGATCTTGCTCGACGCCACCGTCATCCGCGGCTTGCTGGTGCCTGCCGCGATGAAGCTGATGGGCAAGTGGAACTGGTGGGCGCCCGAGTTCATGGTGAAGATTTGGAAGAAGGCCGGCCTGTCGGATCACTGAGCTTCGTGAACTCACGTGCGACTCAAAGGCGGTATTTTTCTTTAACGTCGGCGGCCAGCTGCGCGATCGCGCGCGCGCGTTCCTGGAGTGTGCGAGCACGGCTTGCTATCGTCACCATGCGCGCTTGGTCGTTGGCAGCGATGGCGCGCGTCAGCTCGTCGAGCATGGTGCTGCCATCGTCCATCAACGCGAGCGTTTGACGCTGGTGGTCCTTGCAGGGTGCCGGTGCGGCGATCTGCGCAATGGCGTCGCGCACGTGCCGCTGGCTGCTGGCGAGGTCCGACACGCCGCCGCCTTTGGTTGGATCTTGCCCAAGCACACCCGCCGCGAATTGATTGACGTCGCCGCTGCCGCCAGCGCTCGCAGCCAAAATGTCGACCTCGTCGAAGTAGCGCTTCACCGCGGCGCCCTCGAGCGCTGCGGTGTTGGTGCCGGGTGGCGTCGCGCTCGGTTCTGTGACGGTCTGCGCTGCTACGTTGGACGGTATTGCGCTTGAGGGTGTTGCGCTTGGCGACGTTGCGCTTGGCACAGGTGTTTTCGGCGGCGTTGCGGTTGACGCCACATCTTGCACCACCGTTGGCGATGGTGCGTTCGGCGGCGCGAAAGACGGAGTTGTGTCGGCGGCGTCGCGCGAATGCGCCGCGACTGGAGTCAGTGGCAGTGCGTCACGCGATGAAGGTGCCGCGACGGCGACACCCGCAACACTCGCGGTACGCCCAGCAAAATACGCAGCCGTGACGCTGGCGCACAACAGCGCGAGCACACCGCCAACAAGAACACCAGTGGGAACGCGAATACCTTCAGTCATGCGTCATCATCGCACGCCGACCCCGCGCTCAACAACGAAACGCGATCACCGGGCTATTGGCAAACGTTTTCGGGGGCGCGGTTGCGGCACGCGAGGGCGAAATCGACGATGTCTTGCGGCTTGAGCGCGTCGCCCTGCATGACGATGTCGGCGGCCACCGCGGCGACGTGGCTGTCGAGCAGTGCGTCACGCGTCACGACGACACGGTTGTGGCCGCACGCTTCATCCGCGGGGATTTGCTCGTATGCGTCCAACATCACTTGCGCTTGCGCGTCGGTAGCGTCGTCGCCGATCAACAGCACAACGCCGCCGTGCTCCAAGTTGTGCACCCAATTGCCGCGCGCGACGATGTCGTCGTGCACCGTGTAGCTCGCCCACACCGGGAAATGGTTGCCCGAGGCCGGCGGGTTGTGGTGGTAGTCGAGCTCAGCCTCGGTGTTGACGTGGTGCCAGCCTTCGTTTTGTACAGCTTCGCCCTTGTCAAACGGACAACCACGTTTGCGTGGTGGTTCGCTTGTAGGGCAGCCCGCGAGCGCCAACGCCACCGCCAGTGCCACGAAAAGAGCGCGTGTTGACGACGACACGCGCATCAATCCGCCACCTGCAACACCGCGAAGTCGAGCGCGGCTTTCGTCTTTGAGTCCTGACGCGCCGCAACGCGGATGCCCTTGCTCAACAACAACTGCGTCATGACGGTGCGGGCGCTGTCGATGTCTTGCGCATCCACGCGACACGACACCTCCACGATTTCGTCATCGCCGATGTCCCATTCTTCGACGGTGATGGGTCCGGGCATGCCGTCCGCGTGCTTCTTTTTCCACACGCGGGTCTCAAACGGGCCCAGCGGAATCACGTACGGCAGCTCACCGACGATGCTGAGTTGTTGCGCGTTGAGCATGTCACGCACGCTACCCAAGGCTTCGATTGGTTGCGTGAGGCTGAGCGCGAGCACGCGCGCTTCACCACCGACATCGAGTTCGCGGCTGCCACCGGCGGGCACGGCACTGTCGGCGGGCGTCGGGCGGTGCTTCACGGTGACGTCGTTACCGAGCTCGGCGCTGATGCGCGCGCGCACCACAAGGTCCCGGCGGTAAAGCGCGAGATCGAGCGTGTCATAAAACGTCACGGCGCGCGGGGTACCGTCGC
>JAYTVG010000766.1:0-1232 GCA_043744135.1 Deltaproteobacteria bacterium
ACGCTCCCGCGGGCAAAGCGGCCGCGCTGCGCGCTGACGATGTTGTCGATGCCGCCCAAGGCAAGCTCGCAGCACAACACCGCGATCACGGGCACCACCAAATGCGGAAGCTCTGCCAGTAGCGGAATGAGCGCGACGCCGTGCACCACCGACCACAGCGTGCGCTTGAGGTCCGCTGCCGACACACCCTCGCGCCGCAACAAGCGCGCAGCACCCCACAGGTAGTCTGCGCCCGACAGCCAGGTGAACGCGACCATCAGCATGAACACCCAAAACGCCACCTCGTGCGGTTCAAACACCAGCGCGAGCGCGAACACCACGAACCACAAAGGCGTGCCACCCAGCAGCCACACCGGCGGCAGCGCACGACGTTGAATCACCAGCGCGATCGAGATCACGAGCATGACGCTCGCGCACAGCAAGTGGCTCCACGGCATCCACGGCTGAGGCACGAAGACGCTGAGGAAAAAACACGCGATTCCACCCATCTGAACGACCGTCTTGAGCTTGCCGAGCTGACTGGTCTTTAAGCTCTGTTGGCGCACCGACAGCGAGGTACGCAGCGATGTGATCAGCAGCTCGCGCACGAACAGCGCGGCCGCCGCCCAACCGGGGCACTCGCCGTGCGCCACCAGCGGCAACAACAACATCGCCACAAACAGCTTGTCAGCGACCGGGTCAAGCAGCGCGCCCAGCACCGTGGGCCCGTCTTTGCGCGCCATCCAGCCGTCGACGAAGTCGGTGGCGCCCACCAACGTGCCAAACACAAACGCGATCCACATCCACGGTTGTTCAGGACGCACGACGAGCGCCCAGCACGGAAATGGCAGCAGCAAGATACGCGCGACGGTGACCTGGTTTGCCGTGATCTTCACCGCGCGCTCCCGCCAAAGCCCACCGGGTCGTTTGGGCCCGCGTCGTTCGCCGCTGCAGCGGCTTGTGGCGGCAGCATCAACGCCTCGATGGCAGCGAAGCGCGCAGGCAACAGTGTGCGCGCGCGCGCCAGCCAATCTGACGCCAACCCACCCACGGGCGTGTCGGCGCCAAAATCACGCAGGGCCGCGACGAACACGGCGTCGTTGACGTCAGCGAGCCGCCACGTGTTGTCGAGCGCCGCGGTCGCCGCCTGGGCCACCTGCGCGCGCGTCAGCGTGTCGATGCCGGCGACGATTGGCGCTTGAGCGCAGCTTGGCGCCGGCGCTGCCAGGGCTGCGATGAACCGCGCGTCTTTG
>JAYTVG010000767.1:0-1231 GCA_043744135.1 Deltaproteobacteria bacterium
GCAAAACGACGCCGTCATCGGCGCCACCAACGTGCAAGGCAAGTGCGCCAACGCCGACGTGGTGGTGCTGACACACGAGCGCCGCTGGAGCACGTACCCAAAAAAACGCGCCGACCTTCAGGCCGGCGCGTTTGACGTGCTGTTTGAAAAGCGCCTCGATGGCGTGCCGCTTTACACCGTGTATCTGCGGCGCTGACGGCGCGGCAGCAGCGTGAGGGCGAGCCCACCAAGCGCGACCATCGACGCGCCCGACACGCCTCCCGACACCGTCACGTGGCTACAGCCATTGACGGCCGTGCCCTCTTTGGCGCAGGCGTAGCGGTTGGCGTTGGTGTACACGCAGTACGCTCCGCTGTCGCAAAACGTCGCGTCATCTTTCCCCGAGCAGTTGTCGGCAATACACACGCCAGGATCGCCACCCGCGCTACCCGCCGGCACCAAGTCTTGGTTTTCGCACGTGTACCCCTGGGGGCAGCCCTGCGCATCCGCGTCGCACGGTCGTGTGCACACGCCCTTTTCGCAGATGCCGCTGTTGCAGTCGGCGTCGCGGTCGCACAGCCCAAAGGTCTTGGTGCTGCCGTCCGCGCCGGCTTGACAGCTGCCGGTGTCGGCGCTGCCCTGCACCACGCAGCCTTGCCCTTGCGGGCAATCAAAGTTGCCGCGCGCGATCCGACAGCCACCACCCTCGCCTTCACCTTCGCCTTCACCTTCACCTTCGCCTTCACCTTCGCCTTCGCCTTCACCGCCCGCGAGGCAAACGCGGATGTCGGTGCCGGCGGTACAAGTCAGCGCCCCCGCGCACGGGCCAAAGTCGAAGTCGCAACGTTGGTGGCATGCGCCGTCGTTTATGCACACAAAACCGGCAGTGCAGTCCGTCAGGTCCGCACAGGCATCGCCTTCGGTGCCGCCACCAAAAGCGACGCACAGGCCATCGCCTGCAAGCACGAAACACTGCTGTGTGCCCGGGCATCCCGCGCCCGTCGTCACGCTACAGACCGTTTGGCACAGGCCGTTGACGGTGTCGTTGGTGAACGCTGGCACGCACGCCTTAGTGCCGCTGCAGGTGTCGTTGGCGAGCAAGCACCCTTCTTGGCACACCTCGCCATTGCCGTCCCCGAGGTCGCCGCACACGGCACAACCGGGGCTAAACGGATCACTGGTGCAGACGTTGTCGCACGCGGCCGGGTTACATTCCTCGCCGAGCTGCGCGCTGAGCGATCCGTTAAACACG
>JAYTVG010000768.1:0-1231 GCA_043744135.1 Deltaproteobacteria bacterium
CATCTCGACTGACGACGGCCACAGCGACAAGTGGGTGCACGACGACAACTACGCCGAGTGCCAGAAGGTTTGCTACGAGCTGCCCACACCTGTGGCGTCGGACATCGCCGCCATCATGGAGCTGCTCAAGTCAGACCCGGCGGCGAGCGTGGTGTTGGCCGCGACCGCGCACGCTGACGCTGCGTTGTCGCAGCTGGTGCTCGGTACCGAAGGGGACGTCGCTCATTTTGACGCGGCCGGGGCAGCCACCATCGCAAGCACTCTGGAGCGTTTACGCGTAGCAAAGCGCTTGCCCGCGAGCGGCAAGCGCACCGACTCGTGCCAAATTTACGTCGACTTCACGCGCCGCTTTGGCGCGGACCGCGCATCATGCCTGAAATAATCCGCCGCCGGCTCGTCATGCTTGGGCTCGCGCTGGTGGCGATGGCCGCGGTCGCCGGCGCGTGCGACTACCACATCACGGTGCCCGTGCTCGGCTACGAAAACACTGACACCGACTGCCGCGACGAGGTCGACAACGACGCGGACGGCGCCGTCGATTGCGAGGACCCCGACTGCTGGCCCAACACGACGCTGTGCGGCGAAATCATCCCAGAGTTCTTTTTGCACGTGGACACCGAAAACACCTTCGCATTGTGCACAGATGACATCGACAACGACGAAGACGGCAACTTCGATTGTGGTGAGCAATCGTGCAGTGGGATCGCCGAGACCTGCTGCGTGCTTGAGTTCACGGATGCGACGTGCGGCGACGGTGTCGACAACGATGCTAACGGCTTCGCAGACTGTGCGGACTTCGCCTGCTCGCGCGGCCTGTTTGTGACCATCTGCGACGAGCGCACCGAGGCCACCTGCCACGACGGCAAGGACAACGACGGCGACGGCAGCGTGGACTGCGATGACAGCACCTGCGCGCGGTTCCCGATCTGTCAGACTCCAGAGTTGTCGTTGGCGGCGTGCAGCGACGGCGTTGACAACGATGGCGATCGAAACGTCGACTGCGCCGACTCCAACTGCACGGTGCCTGAGCAAGGCGCCACACCCGAGGCCGTCGACTACTGCCTCAATCTGCCGCCGCCGCAAGCGGAAGGCGACTTCACCACCTGCACTGATGGTGCCGACAACGACAACAACGGCTTCACCGATTGCGCCGACTTTTCATGCACGAACCCGCCGCCCGATGAACCGACGTTTTTGTACTGCCAACAGCGCGCGGAAAACACCCGTGCAA
>JAYTVG010000769.1:0-3917 GCA_043744135.1 Deltaproteobacteria bacterium
GCAGCTCGGGCAGGGCAAGTCGCTCGACGCCATCTTAAAAGAACTCGGCTCAGTCGCAGAAGGCGTCAACACCGCGCGCAGCGTGCATGACCTCGCCAAGCGCGAAGGCGTCGAGATGCCCATCGCTCAGTCTGTCTACCGTTTGTTGTTTGACGGCGTTGACGCGCGCGACGAGATGTACGCGCTCATGGGTCGCAAGTTGAAACCCGAAACCGTTTAGCTAACGAGCTGCTACTCGCGCTCTCTCTCTAAGCCCGTGCCAGGCAGCGTGTGTACGCCAAAGATCGCAAACAACGCGGTCGCACCAAATGCACTCGACGGGCCATCAAACACCACACGCCCGCCGCGCAAGCCAACGACGCGATCAGCCGTCAGCGCCACGCCCACGTCGTGAACGCTGGCGACCACCAGCTTGCCTGCAGCCGCGCGGGCCCGCAGCGCGGTCGTGAGCTCGCCGTGGCGGGCGAGGTCGATGCCCGCGTAGGGCTCGTCGAGCACGTAGGCGTCGGCGCTGGCGTGCACAAGGGCTCGCGCAACCGCCGCACGGCGACGTTCACCGCCCGACAGCGTCTGCATCTGACGGTTTAACAGATGTGAAAGTGACAACTCAGCGGCCACTGCGGCGACCGCGGCCGCGCTCGCGTGCAGGCCCGTGGCATGGGTGCCGATCGCGATGCGTTTCGCGCACAACAACGTATCCACGTCGGCCTCGAGTTGGCCAAGCGAGCTGATGCGTAGCGCGCGCTGCTTGTGCGGCCACGTCGACAACGCTTGGTCGTCAAGATCGATGCTGCCCGCGCCCGCGGCCGTCAGGCCGGCGAGCAAGCTGAGCAGCGTGGACTTGCCGGCGCCGTTTTCGCCCACCACGCACACGAAGTCTCCTTTAGCGAGTGCCAGCGTGACGTCGTAAAGGCGGTGCGGGACGCTGGTGGTTGTGAGCTTGAACATTAAAGCGGCCGCGAGCGCGTGCTGGCGCGCCACAATGTACCGGCGAACAACGGTGCCCCGACCAGCGCGCACAATGCCCCCGCGGGTAGCTCGGTGCCGACGACGCAAAATGCACCGCGCGCTAGGGCGTCAATGGTGACCAAAACGACGGCGCCGCACGCCGCGCTCAAAGCGATGAGCTGTCGCGGCTCGCCTCGGGCTCGCCCGCTGAGCGCGCGCACTGCGTGTGGCGCAATCAAACCTAAAAAGCCGATCACGCCGGCGCTCGCGACGGCGGCGCCAACAACGACGGAGCAGCACAATAGCGTCCACAACTGCACGCGCCGCACGTCTTCACCCAGGCGCGTGGCCTCGTCATCGCCCAACGCCAACAGCGCGATGCGCGGACTAAGTGCTATGAGTCCGGCCAGGCCAATCGCGGTGCCGGCTGCGGCAAGCACCACGTCGCGCGCGCTGGGCGCACCGATGGCACCCACTAGCCACGTCGACAGCGTCGAGGTTTGTGCCGCCGGCAACAGTGCGCGCAAAACCGATACCAGCGACCAACAAAATGCGTTGATGGTGATCCCCACGAGCAACGCTGTGTGCGTGGCGCCGTTATTGTCGCGCCACAAAAACCACAGCAACACACTGGTGGCCGCGACCGCGCCGACCACGGCAGCAGCGCCCATGGTGACGGTGAGCGCGCCGTCTTGAGTGAAAAGCACGCCCAACGCAGCGGTTGCGAGTGTGGCGCCGAGCCCCGCGCCGCCACTCACCCCGAGCACGTATGGGTCTGCGAGCGGGTTTTTGAGCGCTTGTTGAAGCGCTGCCCCGCAGGCCGCCAAACCGCCGCCGACAATGGCTGCGAGCGCCACCCGCAGGCTGCGCAATGCCAGCAGCTGCGTGCGCAGGTCGGTCGGGATGTTCATCGGCCAGCTCAAGCCGTCAGTGCCCATCGACACTCCCAAAGCTATCGAAATGACGGCACTCAGCGCAAAGGCCAGCCACAGCGTGCGGTTGCGAGTTTCAATCACGCGCCACCCCGTCAAGCAACGTCGCGCACGCCACAGCGTCGTCACCGAGCATTGGCCCCGGGCGCATGAACAGCGCGCGTCCCGCCGACACCACACGCAGGGCGGGAAACGCCGCGCGCAATGTTTGGGCGGCGACGTCGCCTTGCGCGGCAACGATGACGTCTGGTTGCGCACGCAACACGGCCTCGTTTGGCCACTGCGGCCAGCTCGGCGCGCTATCGGGCACCACCGACGTGGCGCCAAGCGCACGGATGATGTCGTCGGCGAACGAGTGGGGCCCTGCGACAAAAATGGGGTCGGTGCCGACCACCACCAAGACACGCAGCGTGGTAGGGGCTGCCAAGCGCGCGTCACTCAGCGTTGCGCGCATAGCACGCGAGAGCGCAAGACCACCTGCCGCGTTGCCGATGACGTCGCCGAGCGCCGACGGCAGTGCGAGCGCCTCTTCAAGCGCGTCCGCGAACACGATAAACACCGGCACGCCGAGCTCACGCAAGCGATCGAGCAGCGCGCGCTGCTGCATTGACGGCATCGCCACCACGAGGTCGGGACGCAACAACACGATGCGCTCGAGGCTCGGGTCGGTAAAGCCGCCAACTTGTGGCAGCGCAAGTGCCGCAGGTGGACGGTCGCAATAGCGCGTCACGCCAACCACGTGCGCGCCGGCGCCGAGCGCAAACAGGGTCTCAGTGATGACGGGGGCGAGCGATACGATGCGCTGTGGTGCCTGTGCGGGCGTAGCGTGCGGCAAGTCCGGCCGATGAAAATGCGCCGTGCGCGGCGCCTCGGGTGCAGCGTGGGCAGGCACAGCGATGCACACGCACACAGCGAGCGCGAAACTGATCGAATTCATCGCAACACCTCAAGCTGCAGCGGGATGACTTCTCCCGACAGGCCCAGCAGAGCAGCACCATCGACCAAAAAGCCGGTTTGCACAGTAATCGCCAGCAGTCCCCGCGTTGCACTGCCGCGCGGACGCAGCGACACGCCGTCGGGGAAGTCGGGCACCACACGCGCCGCATCGACGTCAATAGCGAACAGGCGATCGGTCGAAAACACCGGTGCCAACGCGCGCGCACCCAGCGCCGCCACTTCAAAGACACTGTCAACGTCCGCACCCGGCAGCGTCACAAGTTTGCCATCGTCAAGGCCGTAGTTGGCGGCGGCGTTGCGCAGCGGCAGCAACAACACCTGCGGCCGCACCAAGCTCCCAACCACTAGCGTGTCCCCAAGCAAACCGCGCACGACCGCCGGCGTACCCGGCGCAAAACGCCCAACAGTGATGGTTTGTTGCACCGTGAGCGCACCCGGCGACAGCCGCAACACCACGCCATCGCTCAGCGCCGTTTGCGCCCCAGATGCGTCGGGGCCGAGCGCCCCACTGCAGCTCACCCACAACGCGTCGTTGTCAAACAACAAGCCCTGCGGGTTTGTGCACGGCAACACCGTATGGGCAGTGGCGACGAGCGTGCTGCCAACCGCGAACTCCACCAGCACCGCGGGGCCAAACACCGGCGGCTCGGCCGCGGACAACCCCGGTGACAGCAGGTTGGTAAACGTGACCCATGCGCGCGCATCGTCCGCCGCGACCGCCTGCGGGGTGACGGCTGCGGGCATCAGTTCTGCAATTGAGGAACTGGCAAACCGAAACAGTTCGACACCTGCGCAAACATCCACGAGTGCGACCTGGGCGGTGCCATACAACGTCACGATCGCGTTGCCCCCGGACGTAGCAACGGCAAACGGATTGGTCGAAGGTCCAAAAGCGACCGATGCCAGCAGCGCGCCATCATCAAGGGTGATGGCGTCCAAGCGGCCGTCAAACGACGCCGGGACCACCGCCACTTCGTCGGCTGCGCAATGCATCAACACGACGTCGTTGGGCACCGTCCCGGTCAACAGCGCGGTGCCGCCGACGCAGCTGTGGCTCGCTTCGCAAGCGTTTGCGACCGG
>JAYTVG010000770.1:0-1229 GCA_043744135.1 Deltaproteobacteria bacterium
CTGATCGTCGAGGGCGCCAACGGTCCGACGACGCCTGACGCCAGCGACATGCTGGAAAAGGCCGGCACCGTCATCGTGCCCGACATCTTCGCCAACGCCGGCGGCGTCACCGTCAGCTACTTTGAGTGGGTGCAAAATCTGCAGCACTTCACGTGGACGGAAGAAGAAGTCAACGACAAGCTCGAGCGCAAAATGGTCAAGGGTCTAGAGACGATCTGGAAGGTCGCGACGGACCGCAAGGTGCCGCTGCGCACGGCAGCGTTCATCGTGGCTATCGGGCGGGTCGGCAAAGCGCGCGTGTTGCGCGGAATTGGAGCGTAAGCGTGTCGGACGTCAATCATCAGTTGTGGCTCACGTCGGTGGTGGGCAAAGACCTGCTGGAGGGCGAGGCGCGCGAGCTGTTTATGATCAGTCGACGTGAACATTTTGCACGTGGCGAACGGCTCTTTGAAGAAGGCCAGGACGCGGTCGCGCTGTACTTGGTTGCAGAAGGCAACGTCGACATCGTGAAAAAGACCGCCACCGGTAAAGCGCTGCTCGCAAGCCTAAGTGCCGGCAGCATCGCGGGCGAGATGAGCTTGCTCACCAAAGAAAAACGCTCCGCGAGCGCCATCATCGTGTCGGAGCGTGCGACTGCGCTGCGCATTTCTTGGAAGGATTTCGAGGAGCTGCTCGGGCAAAACCCTGCTGTCGCTTACAAACTCATGTACGCGCTCGCGCGCTTGCTGGCGTCACGCTTAAAAAACATCAACGCGCGCATCGTCGAGATGTCTGAGCGCAACTTGAACAACGCGCCGCACGAGCAAATCGAGGAGTTCGCCGCGTTTAAGGACAAGCTGTTTTCTGACTTCAGTTTTTAGGCGCTCGTGATGGCGCTGTTGTGGGCGCTGGTGTCGCGCCCGTGGTTTTTTTGTCGCGATGCCTGGTGTGCACGCGCCCAGCGCACAGTTCGGTTGGCGCTGCGTCGCTTGCGTGCGCGTGCGTCCAAGCAGGCGGCTCACCGCGTCGGCTTCGCCACGCTGCACGACGCCATGCGCGCGGGCATCCCCGCCGCCGCCCTGACCTACGGGGAAACACCCGTGTGCGTCGCGTACGACCTGCTGCAGTGGGCGGGTGTCGGCGCCACCTCGCACGTCCTCGACGCCGGCGCCGGCCGGGGCACCGTGCTGCTGGCTG
The DNA here is from genome assembly GCA_043744135.1 of Deltaproteobacteria bacterium. GTDB lineage: Bacteria > Myxococcota > UBA727 > UBA727 > VGSZ01 > JAYTVG01. Next base: position 1,177 of record JAYTVG010000770.1, read on the forward strand.
CGCGGCTGCTCGGCGCACAGGCCACTGGCATTGAGGTCGACGCCGATCGCGCA
>JAYTVG010000771.1:0-1227 GCA_043744135.1 Deltaproteobacteria bacterium
GCAACCGCAACGCCGTCAGCGCGTTTTGCCGGGTGGGTGCTGCGGCCGTCAGCACGGCTCGCAAAGCGGCGGTGACGCTTGGCTGCTTCAGCTCGGACAACAGCGCCGACGCGCGCGGGCCAGCGCGGTCATCGGCGAGCGTGAGCACCAAATTATTAATGACCGTGGTGTCGATCGCGTCGGGTTTTTGCGCGAGCGCGCCACGGTATTTGTCGATCATCGCGTCCGCCTGGCCAAGCGCGAACAAGGCGTGGCCCCACACGACGAAGTCCTCCGCGTTCGGCGATTTTTTCGCGCCCAGCACCGCGTCGACCCGCTGGTAGTCGCGGGCGCTGAGCAACTCGCGCGCGTCTGCACCACCCCACAGCAGCAGCGCGCTGGGCAAAAACGTCACTGTGAAACCGAGTAAAAACACCACAACAAACGCCGCGCGCCCATGCGCGAGCGCCGCCCGCAGACGCTCGCGCAGCGTCGACGGCACTGCCGCCGCGTTGAGGTACCGCGGCGCATCGTAAGCCCCCGCAGCGCGAGCACCGTCAAGCGACCATTGCTGCTGCTCGCCGCTGGCCGCGTGTTTCGCGTGGTCACGGCCAGACACGCTCGGCGTCATCGGCGTCATCGGCGCAACATCGTGCTGCATCATCGCCGCGCGCGTCGGGGTTGACACGGCCTGCGGCGTGGGCGTGCGGGCCAGCACCGCTGACTGGCCAAGGCTCGCGCGCGTCGGATGCGTCTCACCAGCCTGCGCCGCCGGGGGATGTTCGTCGGCCTTGGCAGCAGCGCCGAGCTCGGGCGGCAGCGTCGGCAGCGGTGCAAACGTGGGGAGCGGCGCAAACGACGGCAACGGCGAGCGCTGCGTGCTCGAACTAGGGGAACGCGGCGGTAAACCCGAACCGCTCGGCGGCGGCGCGGCATGACTGGGTTGCTTTGCGGCAGTTGGGTTATTGACGTCGTGGCCGCATGCAAAGCACACGGATGCGTCCCACGCCCGCCCGCAACTTGGACATCGCAGCACAGCCACGCGTCGAGGGTAGCACGCCACACGCAGCGTGCGTTGACGCATCGCGTGCATCGCGTTCGCCACATGAAGCTCACACGCTGGCGACCGCACGCAGCAACGCCTTGACCGGCCGCGGCAGCTGCCTATGGTGCGAGAGTCATTGAAAAGCCCTCTTGAAACCACGGAGCACGCCATGGGTAAAATCATCGGAATCGACCTCGGCACCA
>JAYTVG010000772.1:0-3906 GCA_043744135.1 Deltaproteobacteria bacterium
GTGCGCTTTAGCGCCGAACACGACGAGGCCGGTGCCGGTTTTGGAAAACCGTTTTGCCGCCGCGCGGTTGGTTTTCATTTTCGGTTTCTTTTTGAAATTCTTCGCCATGGGTCCAATCCTTCAAAATCGCGTACATCGTTTCGAGACTCGGTGCCCGACACGAAAGTGACGCCGCCAGTGGGAGATCGCCAAACGATCCGCAGCGCACCTCATAGCTGACCCACGTTGCGACGCAAGCACCTTGCGTCAGTTCGCGGGTTTTGCGCAGCTACTTTTTCGCTGCCGGTGCGGATGCGGCCGGTGCGGATGCGGTCGGTGCGGTTGCTGCCGGTGCGGTTGCCGCCGGTGCGGATGCCGCCGGTGCGGATGCTGCCGGTGCGGATGCTGCCGGTGCGGTTGCGGCCGGTGCGGATCCCGCTGGCGTCGCAGGTGACGCTGGGGCCGTTGTCGCGGGTGGCGGCGCATTGGCGAGGTTCGCGAGCGCAGCGGCGGGGGACGTCGGCGGCACGTACGGCGCCATCGGCTTCGGTTTTTGTCCCGGCCGACCAGGTGCGACGATCATGAACATCGACCGCCCTTCCATGCGCGGAGACAGCTCGATCAACGCGACGTCGGAGATGGCCTCGGTGACGCGTTTGAGCACGTCATGCCCAATCTCGGGATGTACGATCTCGCGACCGCGGAACATGATGGTCACTTTGGCCTTGTCGCCTTCGCCAAGGAACTCGCGCAAGTGCCGAACTTTCGTTTGAAAGTCGTGCTCGCCGGTCTTTGGGCGAAACTTCACCTCTTTGACCTCGACGATCTTCTGCTTCTTTTTCATCTCAGCGGCGTTGCGCTTCTGCTGATATTTGTACTTGCCGTAGTCCATGATCTTGCAGACGGGCGGACGCGCCATCGGCTGGACTTCAACGAGATCGAGACCTTTTTCTTCGGCGCGACGCAGCGCCTCGTCGGTGGGGATGATGCCGAGCTGCGCACCGTCATCGGCGATGACCCGCACTTCGCGTACGCGGATGCGACGGTTGACACGCGGCTCGTTGGATCGTTCATCACGCGGCGCACCGCGTGGGCCACTCGACGGACCGCGATCGCCACCACCATCGCGCGGCGGCGGCGCAGGGCCACGCGAAAAGCCGGGAGGACCAGAAAAGCTGGGCGCACCGAAGCCGCCGGGGCGGGGTCCGGAAGGGCCTGCGCTTGGGCTCGCGAAAGCAGGACGAGAGGCACCCGGTCCGGGCGGCGGCGTGGAGTCGCGGTAAGCGATAAGTCAGTCCTCCGAAAGTGCGGGCGGTGCCGCAGTGAAGTCGGGGCAATAGGGAGTCGCCCGCCGTTTTACAAGGGGCTTTCGCGCTTCATCTGCGCGCCGATCACCGCATTTGCGGTGCGCGTTTCACGGCGCGATCTGGTGCGGGGGCACGCGTAGCTGCGCGGCACTTGGCCACAACGCAGCGGCGATCAGCACGAGCAACAGTGCCGCACCGACCGCGACCGCGGCCGCCACCGCCACTTTTGGCCCCCACCCCGACGACGACAGCGGCTTGGTGGGGTGCAGTCGTGCGTTGTTGCGCGCGCGCGGCTCTCGGCCGTGCACGTTTGCGCGCGCCGGCAGCTGCGCTTGGCTTGTCGCTAACGGCGGGAGCATCGCCGTGACGTCGTTACTAGCGTCGTGCTCAGGCGCGGGCGCAGCGGTGGCATCGCGGTCGTCGCGCCGCGGCGCGTCGATCGCTGGCGGATCTGCGAGGGGAACGTAGCCGACGACCACTGCGCCGTCGGAGCCACGCGTGCTCAGCGGCCGTGCACGCATTGCGTCCACCTCGGTATCGGCGCTTGAGGCGTCGCGTACCATCGACATGCGCTCGGTGCCCGCGTCGTGCTCGGCCGACGACGACGACGACGCCGCACGCCGGTTCACGACCGCTGCATCAGAGGAACGCGAATGGGACGCCAACAGCACCATCGACACCGTCGACGGCTCTGGGATGCCTGCAGCCTCGGCACGCGCGCGCGCGATCTCTTGATCGAGTTGCGTGACGCGCGCGCCAAATCCCTCGCGCACGATGCGCTGGGTGGCGGAGACCGGATCGTCTGCGAAACGGTGTGCAGCGAGCAGTGCTGCCTTCATGCTGCCCGCGTCCGGGTAGCGATCGCCGGGCGACGTCGCGATGCCGCGCACGATGACGGCGCGTAACGCGGGGGCCAAGCGCTCAAGCCCCGCGGGGAGGTAGCCGGGGCCGCTCGCAAGCCCCATCACGCTGTCGTCTGAACGGTCCTCGTAAAAACGTTCGGAGCACAACAGCTCGTAAAACGCCACCGTCGCCGCGAACAAGTCGGCGCGGTGGTCGTAGTCGTCGCCACGCACGTATTCGGGCGCCGAGTAGCGCAGCTTTCCCACCATGCGACCGACCGCCGTGCGCTGTTGTTTGAGTTGGTGCTGGGCGACGCCGAAGTCGATCAACTTCACGATGCCGTTGAGGTCGATCATGATGTTGTGGGGGGAGACGTCGCGGTGGATGATGTGTAACGGGCGGCGGCTCGCTGGATCTTTGGCTGCGTGCGCGTAGGCCAGCGCGTCGAGCACGCCTGCCATCGCGTGGACCGCGACGTCGACCGGTACGCGCTCGCCGTGCGCCGCGCGCTGGTTGACGATCTCAGCAAACGAACCACCGCGCACCAACTCGAATGCTAAAAACGCGCGATGATCCACAACGCCAGCCTCGATGGCAGCCGCGACGTTTTTGTGGTGCAGCCGCAACACCACGCGCGATTCGTCTAAAAACCGTTGCGCGACGGGAGTGTCTTTGATGTCTTCGCGCACCATTTTGATGGCGCACCCTGTGGCGTCGGCGTCGATGCCGTTGAGCGCCAGCCAAAGCTCACCCATGCCGCCTCGACCCAGACGGCTCACCAGCGTGTACGGACCAAACGGCACCAACGGCACGGCGGTATCCTCGCACAAATCGCGCGGGAGCAAGACTGCGCAGCGCAATTCACCACCCTTGCGTGTCTGTCCTAGTTCGGCGTCGGCGCGCGGGCCGTCCCAAATGCGATGATGCACGCGACCGCGCCGACGACGATCGCCACGTCAGCGACGTTGAAGATGCCGCTGTGAAATGGGCCGACGGCGAGCTGCATGAAATCGACGACGCGCCCCTGGTTGGCTATTCGATCGCAGACGTTGCCGAAGCCGCCCGCGACCACCAGCGCCACGCTCGCGGCTTGAAGCGCCGTCGCCCGAGCAGACCAAAACGTCCACGCGAGTGCGCCGAACAACGCGATCGTGACGAGGGCGACGACGGCGACGCGCACGCTTGTGGGCAAGTGTTCACCCACGCTCATCATCGCACCGGGGTTTTCTGCGTAGCGCAGATGAAACACGCCACCGAGGTACACCTGCTGCATGGCACCTTGAAGGTGGGTGACGGCCGCGGCCTTGGTGATTTGGTCGCAAGCGATGCCAGGGACAACAACGCTGAGCGGTAACATGCGGCGCATGAGTCTGTGCATGGGCGCAAAACAGCCGCCACGCGCGCCGCATTCCTCACCAACGGCGTTTCAGTTAACCGGCCTTGAGGGGGTGAACCACGTCGTCACACCGGGTCGCGCACGTCAGGGATCGCGCATTGTTGCTGCAAAAATGTCGCGAGCGCTGGCGCGTCCATGAAGCCGAGGTCCGTGCCGCCGTCGCGCAAGCGCACCGTGGCGCCGTTTTGCGCGACCTCTTTGTCACCCACCACCAGCATGAGCGGAACCTTCTGCATCTGTGCGGTGCGGATCTTGGCGCCGAGCTTTTCGTGGCTCTCGTCGAAATGCACGCGCACGCCCGCGGCCTTGAGCGTCGCGGCCAGCGCGTGGGCGTGGTCGTTGTGCTTGTCGCTCACGGTGATGACGCGCGCCTGCTCTGGC
>JAYTVG010000773.1:0-3895 GCA_043744135.1 Deltaproteobacteria bacterium
CAACGGCGCCGCGCGCACTGCTGCATCCCTTGCGCTGGGGCCCGCCGGCGGCACGCGCGACATCGACGCCCACCTCGTCGTCGACGGCCGTTTGGCGCAGCGCGTCGGCGAGCCCGTGCAAAGTGGCGTCGGCATTGAGGTGCGCAAGTGAAGGGATCTTTGGATCAGTCGGGGAATTGGCTGCTGGGCCTGCGCGCGCGCGCCGTGTTGGTGGTGCTGACGTTGTTGTTGAGCTTGGCGATGTTGGCGCTGTTGGTGGTGCAGCGCGCAAACGAAGCGTTGCTTGATTTGGACCGCGCGCGGTTTTTTTCCGCCACCGAACAGCTCGCCGACGCTGCCAGCTACGGCGTGTTGGCGAAAAGCGCCGCGTTGCTCAACGATCCCCTCGATGCGTGGGTGCGCTCGCAAGACCTCGTCAGCGTGCAAATCGTCGACGACACCGGCGCCGTGCTCACGGAGCGTGCCGGCTTACGTGCGGGAGCAAAGACCACGGTACGCACGCGCGTCGATGTGTGGACCAAAGGCCAAGCACCCGGCACCGACGATGACGACCTCGCTGCCTTTGGCGTCACCACGAGCGCGCCCAAAAAAATTGGCGCGGTCATCGGCGCGTTTGCGTCCGTGTCCACTGCGCAGATTCAGCGGCGCACCGAGCGCGCGATCGTCGGCGCCGTCGGCAGCGTGGGTGCGGTCGCGTTCATCGCGGTGTTGTGGTTGGTGACGTCGCTGGTGCGGCGCTTGCGCACGCTGCAACACGCCGCCGTCCGGGTGCGCCAAGGGGATTTGACGGTCAAGGTTCACGACGACGGCATGGACGAGCTCAGCGCACTCACCCGTGACTTTAACGCCATGACCGCGTCGCTTGACACGCAGGGAAAGGCGCTGGCGGAGCGCGAAGCTTTGGCGGCCATCGGTCGCGCCACCGCGGTCATCGCGCACGAGTTGCGCAATCCGCTCGGCATCGTGATGGGGGCGGCTGAGATCGTCGACAACGACAACAAGCCGCTCGCCGCGCGCAAACAAGCCAGCGGCATCATCGTGCAAGAGGTCGCGCGCTTGAGCGCCACGCTGGACGATCTGCTCGCCTACGCACGCCCGCGGCCGCCGGTGCCGGTCGACGTGTCGTTGCGTGATGTCTGCGAGCGCTTGATCGCGCGCGCCGCCTTGCCCGGTGGCCCCGCCGAGCGGATCAAGGTGCAGGTCGACATCGCCCCACACACGCGCGTGCACGTCGACAGCGAGCAGTTCGCGCAGGTGTTGTGGAACCTGGTGCAAAACGCCGCGCAAGCCGGTGCCACGCAGCTCGCGCTCAGTAGCAGCGCGGCTGCGCACGTGCACGTCGACATCGTGGACAACGGCGCGGGTATCGATGCGGCGCTAAACGACACGCTGTTTTTGCCGTTCGCCACCAGCAAACAGCGCGGTTCGGGCTTGGGGTTGGCGCTGTCCCGCCGGATGATGCGCGACGCTGGCGGCGACCTGGTGCGCCTGCCTACCGAAACGGGCGCTGGCTTTCGCATCACTTTGGCACGCCCGCTTGCCACCAATGCAAAGGTCGGGTGACATGACGCGCAACATCCTCATCGTCGACGACGAAGCCAACTACCGCCGCGTGCTGACCATGATGCTGATGGACCTGCCCGGCGTCCACACCGCGGAGGCGCAAGACGGCGCCGCGGCGCTCACCCACGTTGACAACAACCCGATCGACTTGGTGATTACCGACGTCAACATGCCGCAAATGGACGGTTTGACACTGCTCAAAACGTTGAAGCAACGCGCCCACGCACCGTCGGTGGTCGTGGTCACGGCGTACTCGAGCATCAGCGCGGCCGTGGAGGCGATGCAGCTGGGTGCCATCGACTACTTGCAAAAGCCCTTCGACGAGCAGCGGTTGAAGCTGACCGTGCAGCGCGCGCTGCAGATCAGCGACCTTTTGCAAGAAAACCAGCGCCTGCGTGACGACGTTCGCGCGCGCCACGACTTCGCCGCGATCTTGGGCGACAGCGATGCGCTCAAAGCCGCCATGCGCGTCGCCGCCAAGGTTGCGGCCGCTGATTCCACGGTGTTGTTGGTGGGTGAAAGCGGCAGCGGCAAGGAACTGTTTGCGCGCGCCATCCACCTCAACTCCAAGCGCAAGCAAGGCCCGTTTGTCGCGCTCAATTGCGCCGCTGTGCCTGAGGGACTGCTTGAGGCGGAGCTGTTTGGCGCGGAGGCGGGCGCATACACCGGCGCGCACAAAAAGCGCCGCGGGCGTGTCGAGCTGGCGCGCGGCGGCACGCTGTTTTTGGATGAGATCGGCGATATGCCCACGGCCCTGCAAGCGAAGCTGTTGCGGCTGCTGCAGGAACGCACCTTTCAACCGCTCGGCGCGGAAAAGGAAGAGCACGCGGATGTGCGGTTTATCTTTGCGACCCACCGCGATCTCGCCAGCGAAGTGCAAGCGGGGCGCTTTCGCGAGGACCTGCGCTTTCGTGTCAGCGTGCTGCCGGTGCTGCTCCCGCCGCTGCGTGAGCGTGGTGACGACGTGATGTTGCTCGCGCGCGAGTTGTGCGCGCGCGTGTGCGACAGCATGGGTAAAAAGCCGCTGCCGTTTTCTGCCGCCGCCGAGCGCACGCTGCTGCAACACCGCTGGCCGGGCAACGTGCGCGAGCTGTCAAACGTCGTCGAGCGCGCGGTGATCTTGTGTGAGGGTGTCGTCATCGACGCCTTCGACTTGGACTTGCCGATCGCACAAGCGCCCATGGTGGCGACGTCAACGGGGGCGTCGACGTGGACGCTGCCGGAGGAAGGACTGTCGCTTGAGCACCTTGAGCGCGACTTGGTGCGCCAGGCGCTCGCACGCACCAAGGGCAATAAGAGCCAGGCCGCGCGCCTGCTCGGGCTGTCGCGCGCGACCTTGCGCTATCGCATCGAAAAGCTCGACCTGGTCGACCCGGGCAGCGACGCGGACCCGTAGCAGCAGCAGCGCCGCACCGGTGTCGCGGCGCAGCGTTGGGGCTGGGTGACGCGGTGCATCGCCAACGGGCGGCTCAGTTGCCGACCAAGATGAACAGGTAGTTCATCGCGCCCGTGATGTCTTGCGACACCAACGCCAACACCTGTGCACCGTCGTTGCCGCTGCTGACCTTGTGGACCGACAGCTGCAAGACGTCGCCGACGGCGCCGATCAGCGGGCCGTCGAAGGTGAGCTCGCCGCCTGCGCCGATGGCGCCGGTCCAGTCGTACGCCTGCACCACAATCGGCTCGTCTGTCATCGGTGCATCGCTCCACAGCGTGAGGTCGATGGTGCGCGTCTCGCCCACCGGCACCTTTAAGCCGGGCGTGTCAGGGCCACCGAGGTCGATGAGGTCAGGCAGCGACGGCTGCACGTTGAAGTACGGCCCGGTTGGCGCTGGCACGCAAGGATCGTGGCCCGCCAGCGACGAGGCATTTGACCACGAGCGACTGACGACCGCGTCCATGCCGTTTTCCGCTTGATTGCCATAGTACACCGGCAGCACCGAGCACATGTCGGTGGTTTCAGTGTAGCCCAGCGCGAACAGCCACGCGGCGTGTTCGAGGTCGACGTCGGCGTAGGCGGGATCGGTGCGCCAAAACGGATCGGTCGCCACCTCGATGAATTCGTGGCTGAGCGCGGCGCTGAGCACGTCGAAGCCAGTGAGGTTGCCAGTAGATTGACAGCGCGGCACGACGACGATCGGTACGGCTTGTTGTGCATGCGCCGCATCAAGCGCCACTTCAGTGTGATACGCGCCAGGCCCGTTGACGACACAATAGGTCGTTGCACCGTCGGACGACGTCAGCGTGGTGCTCGCAGGGGGAAGGAGCACGAACACTGTGTTGGCGTCGGTGACCGGCAAGGCGGGGTCGTCGCTGTTGAGCTTGGCGACCA
>JAYTVG010000774.1:0-13868 GCA_043744135.1 Deltaproteobacteria bacterium
TCCCTTTCTCCGCTGTCACCGATGAGCACGAAGCGCATGGTTGCAAAGCGCTCTAGCAGCATATCGATGCGCGCCGCTTTGTAGCTTTCTTGCTGGAACGGGTTGTCGGCGCCGAGGTTCTTTAACAGCATCGGTCCTCTCGGAAACGCTTGCAGTTTGATGAACGCCGCCAGGCGCGTGTGGAAATTTTGTGGGCTGCCGCTGAGGTAAAAAAACGCGTCGACGCCGGCGGCCTGAGCGCGCGTGTAGTTCGTCGCCGCGCCCTTCACCGCTTGCAGCTGCGCCGCGTTTTCAAACAGAACGGTTTGCGCCAACTTCAATCCATCGGTGACGTGGGTGATGACGATGGTGTCGTCGATGTCGCTGATGATGCCGATCAGCGGGTGGTCGCTGCGCACCACGAACACCAAGCCCTCGCCTTGGGCAGCCGCGAAGCTTCGGGTGGCCTTGAGCGACACCTTCACCGGCACCGCGCCCAGCGTGAGCTGGTGCTGGTCTTTGAGACCTTTCGCTTCGACCAAGAAGTTGCCGTCGGCGTCTGTGGTGGCCGCGTAGCTCGCGTCACCGACGGCGACCGTGACCTCGGCAGCGCGGATCTCGTCGCTGTGCAGCGCGTGAAAGACATCGCGGAGGTTGCGGCCCGCGCCCGCACGAGCGTCAGGCGCGTGTTCGCCATGAAATTCGAGCACGCGCCCGCTCACGACAAACGCGTCGGGTGACCCCCAACCGTCATACACGACGACGACCGCGGTTTTGGGTACAGCCAGCGCGCCCGCGGCACCGATGATGGCGACCGCGCTAGCGACTGCGACGACGAGGCTGTGACGCACCGGTGCCATCACCACAGCCGGTAGCTCACGCGCAGCGTTGCGCCAAACAGGTCGCGTTGTGCACCCGCAACCGGCACGACCACCGACGCGTCGACGCCGAGCGGCCCCCACGCCGCGCGCACCCCAGCGCCAAGCGCGGCACGGTCCAGCGGCGCGGTGGCGAAACTCTGCGCGCTTGCATCAACAACAACTGCGACCCAATCAAACACGCGATAGGCGGCGCCAACATCGCCCGCCACAGCAGCGCGCGCGTGCTTGTCAGCGACGGTGGCTTGTGCGCTCGCGATGCCGAGCAGCGCGGTATGCACGCGCAACCCCGGCAGCGGCTCGACCATGCCGAGCACCCCGGCGTCGAGCGCGAACGGGTAGCTGTGAACGTAGTACCCGTAGGCCGTCGGCAGCGTGGCGCGCGCCATCACGCTCAGGGCATAGCCGCGTTGCGCCACCGCCAACAACGTCGCTGACACGCTAGTGTCGCCGGGTCCCACGTGGCTCGCGCGGTAGGATTGGATCACCTGTTGGTAAAACACCGGCTCAAACGCCACCGCAAGCTCAATTTCATCGACCGGCTGCACGCTGACATCGATGCGCGCGTTGCCGCGTAAGTTGGCGTAGAAGTTTTCCCGCTCGACGGTGGCGCGACCTGCAGCGCCCACTGCCACCTCCGTGCGTGGACATGCGCGGCGCGCGACACCGACGTCGCCTTGCGCAAACGGCGCCGTGAGTGGTCCGTCTGCGAGGGCGCTGTCATCGCACGGCGAGTTGGCGGCGACCATCAACAGCAACACAAGCGCGCTCATGGCGGTAACCCTGGCCCTTGGTACCCGTCGCCGTTTCTGTCGATGACGAAAGGGTTTGTGAATGCGTACACAAACGACCCTGGGGTCATCACGCTAAACGCGTAGCCGTTGTCGAAGTCATTGCGCGCCGGCTGCGCATACACCATCGGGCCGACGTCGGGTCGCTCGACGCTGGCGTCTTGTCCGTACGCGGCTTGGCACGGCTGCGGCCCGGAAACGCCGTCCACGTCGGTGGCGCTGACGACGCCGTCGCCGTTTCGATCGACATCGCGGTAGTCCACGTCGCCGTCGCCGTTGTTGTCGGTGGTGTCGGGGACACCGTCGCAGTCAAGGTCTGCGGTGGCTGCGAGTGCTGCACCCGCCTCCACGACGATCCAGGCATCTTTGGTGCTGGTGCGAGTGCCCGGCAACAACGTCGACAGCGCGACGCTCGCCGTCAATCGATGGATGAGTCCAGGCTGTAAAAAATTGTTGGTGCGATCGATGGCGTCAGGTCGAATCAACACGCTGCTGCCGTTGACGACGACGCGCACCTGCTGCACCGGCACCCACGCGGGCGAGTCGACGGCGATCTCTAAGATGGCGTCTGCTGCCGGCGTGATGGCCGCGACGCCAGGGTCAAGGGTGCGTGCGCCGTCGCGAATTACTGCGGTGATGAGCGGACCATTGGTGCCCATCACGTGACCCTGTTTAACGTCGGCGTTGAACGCGACCTCGTCCCAGCGCGCGACTGTGACGTCGGTGCGCACGATGTTGCGCGGCGTTCCTAACACGCTGTCGGTGAGCGAGTGGCTGTCGCTGTTGGCAGTGCCAACCTTCACGATGCCCTGGTTCAAATAATAAAACCACAGCGCGCGATACGCGAGCAACAGCTCGCTGTTGGTGCTGTTCATGACCTCTTGCGCGTCGTAGTCGCTGTTGGCGAACGTGGCGCCGTCAGGCACGCGAGAAAACAGGCTCGGCCCGGTGCCGTCAAAGACGCGCGGCAGCGGGTCTGTGAGGCGGGTGCCGATGGCGCGAGGGAAGCCCAAATCGCGACCAAACTCGACGTCAGCCCAAGGATGGTTCAGCTGAATCACGCCGGTGTCGCGATCGAATCCGCGCGCGGCGGCCCGATCAAATAGCGCGCCCGGCTCCACCAACTCGTCCCAGGGCGCGCCGTTGCGCGGCGCCTCGTCGTCAAACGGCATCGGCCAAAAGATCCAATGCCCGACCACTTGCGGAAAGTACACGCTGGGGTTGAGCTTCCACAGCATTTGACCGGTGGTCTCAACCCCCACCATCAGGTGCATGCGGCTGTTGGCGTTGAGCGCCTGCATGGCGGCGCGGTAGTCCCATTGCGCGTCGTGGTCGGTGGCGGCGATGACGTCGACACCAGCGGCCAAAAATGCCCGCACACGATCGATGTCGGGGATGGTGGAGTCAAAACTCTTGCCACCATGCACGTGAAAATCCGCCGACAATCCCGGCAACACATGGCGCACCAAAGACAGCTCGATGGTCGCAGTCTCGCCCGGCAGCACGTCGACATCCGCGTACGCGATGCTGGCGCCGAGGCCGGCGGTGGCAAACACATGGTAGGCACCCGCGGGCAACGCGAACGAGGCCACGCCATCGACCAACACGCGATTGCACGACGGCGAAGCGCCCGCGGGTGGGCCGAGCTGCGGCGCGCACACTGGGCCGGTGCCGAAGTAGCGCGTGCTCACGCGCTGTGCGACGTCGTCACGCGCGGGCTCGACGATGAGTTGCGCGTTGTCGAGTTCACCATCAACACGCACCGTGGCGTTGATGTGGCCGACGGCAGGGATCTCAAGCGCGCCCAGCGTGCGCGTTTGGGTGCCGACGTGCACATCTTGCACGAGGACCCGCTCGCCAAACGCCACCACCTCGAGCGTGTAGCTGTGGTTGGCGGGCACGTCGAAGGTGAACGCGCCGTTTGCCGCGGGCACCACCTGCGTTGTCGGAATGCGTGTCGATGCGGGATCGCCCGACAACCCCTGCGACACCATGATGCTCGCGCGGGCGGGATTTGACATGGCGTCAGCACGCGCATTGGCGGCGCCGACCACGACCAGTTGCCCCTGCACCGTTGCCACAGCTTCGTGAAAGAGCGTGTCACGCAAACGCAGCGCGACATCGACGCCGGGTGCGGCACCCTGCCCTTTTGCGACGGCGAAGAAACGCTCGTACACCTCGTAGTCGCCGGGAGTCACGATGCGCCGCGGTGTGCCGTTGGCGCTGACGGTGGCGCTTTGAAATCCCTCAAGCTTGTCGATGTTGCACGGCACCGTCACAAATGCGGACGCAGCATCGGTTGCGTTGGTCGGGTAGCTCGCGCCGACCAGGTACGGAAAGCTCACCACGACGTCGTTGAGCGTGCCTAAGCCAAAGCGCGGTTGCACCAAGCCGCGTCCTGCGACCGGCACAAACGGCAGCATCGATCGCCCACCCCACCAGCTGCCGTCGGCGTTGCTCCACACCACAGTGTCGTCGGCACCGTTGACGATCTCCGTGCGCACGCGCAACCCTGGCTCGCACGCACGCAACTCGTAGCGCGTGTAGACGCGTTGCCGCACGTCCGCCACCAAGTGCCCGTCGAACTGAATCGCGACGAATCCTTTGCCCTGCATGACGCGCGAGTGGCGGTACAACACCGCATCGGTTGGCAACGCGCCGACGGCTTGAAAGACGTGGTTGATGCTGTCGTTGTCGTCGCCACGCGTGCTCGCGTCCAAGATGGCGCCACCCGACGGTGAAAAGTGTTGCGGGTGGTCGAGCGCGTCGATGACGAATTGCACGCGATCGTTTTGCAGCAGCCAATCTCCGCTGGCGCCGATGGAGTCAATGCCGCCAGGGGCCACCACGACGTCGGAGAGCTGAACGATCTCGACGCTGGCGTCTTGGCAAATGAACGCGCCGTCAAGGGCGGGGCACGCCGCAGGCACTTGGCAATCTTCATCACCGGCGAGACATCCCTCGCGCTGACACGACGGTAGCGCCGCCAACGACACCACAGCGACAGCACAGCACGCGGCGCGCAACATCAACGCAACAGGCGGGGCCGCAAGGACACCTCGCCGTCGTCAAGGGTGATTTCGAATTTAACGCCCCTGCACTTGTGCTCAAACACCAGGCGTTCGCACTCGCCCAAGATGGTCTGCACAAACGCGTCGCCGTCCAAGTCCGCGATCGCTTGGTCGTGCGCGCGCTTTTGGTTGACGAACTCAACAAACAGCGTGTCGAGCTCGGCGCGCGTCGGCAGCGTCGGTGGACCTTCATCCGATGGCACCGACGCATCACTGCGGGGTGCGCCGTCGATCGCGGTGTCGTTGTGCGGGACCCGCAACTCGGGGCGCGACACGTCCACATCGCCGCTCGCGCTCTCGTTCGGCTTCGTTGATGGCTTGTTGCGCGTGGACGCCACCACGGCGCCGATCGACACTGGACCGCTCGGCACGTCGACGGCCTTGAGTCTTCGCACGTTGCCCACGTTGTTGTCGGCCTCTTCGCCATCCACCAACGAGCGCGCCTTGCTCGCGGTCGCGGACGCGCGCGGACGCTCGGGCTTTTCGCGCGGGGTGCTGCGCACGGGGCCGAGGTTTGCGTCGTCGTTTTCGGTGAGCGACGCTGCGACCTCGTTGAGGGCGCGCGCAACCTCGCTGAGGCCCGCGAAATCGTCGGGGTTGACGCGCTGATTGCGCTCCCCTCGCGACAGCGCGCGCAACGCATCCACCATCATGTCCACGCGTTTGGTGGTCGGCGCCAACATGACGACCGTGATGATGGCAATGGCGGCGAACAACCCCGCGTCAAGCAGCAGCCGCCCGGGCGTGCCACCCAGCAAGAAAAAACCCGACAAGCTGCTCGCAGCCACCGCCGCGAGCAAGCCGAGCAACATCGCCGTCCGAAGGTTCGCCATCTCAACAACCGCCTTGTCGCGAACATACGGCGCTACGGGTCAGGGATGGAAAGACTTTGTTGCGGCTGGTGGTGAACAAAGTCATTTCACCGACCTTGGGATGAAAGCCTACGGCCCCCACGCGCTCACAATTGCCTTGGCTTGCTCAACGGTCAGGTCGCTGTCGGTATGTTCCCGATGCGCCGTAGCTGCGAGCGCGGCCTGCACGACGCGCACGTCGCCATCTGCGAGCGCCATCTCGATCAACGGCGCGGCATCTTGATTTGACGTGGTGCGCAAGCCAACGAGTTCCACGACGACGGCGCGCACCCGTGCGTCGGGTGACTTCATCAGCGCGACGGTGGCATTGTCGCCGGCGCCACGCGAGCGTGTGCGGTACTCTTGCGCCGCATCAGGCACCAACATGCCGGTGAAGGCCAACGCGGCGCACAGCGCCATCAACAAGCGTCCCGAAAAAAAACCTGAGCGGCGGGCAGTGCGCCAGGTGTGCAGTGCGACGAGCACCACCACCACTGCAAACAAACACGGCACCGCCCACAACGCTAACGGCGGCAGGTGGCTTTGATGCACTTGTGAAACGATCATCGGCCGCGCAAACAGCGCCGCCGCCGCCGCCGTCATCAAGGCGACGAGCAATCCCGTGCGCAGGCCAGAACCGGCTGGATCTTCATTGATGTCTGGGTCGCTGGCCTGGTCGGACATGCGTCGTCATACCCTGCCACGCCGGTTTTGACACGCGCTCCCCGCGCGCGCGGGCGGGAAATTCATCGACCTTGGGAGATGAACAATGAAATTCATCGACCAATGCGATGCATCGACCTCGGGAGACCATTCGTGAATGCGTCGACCCTAAGCCGGCTCAAGTTCCGCACTTGCGAGCTCGAAGCGACGCCGCCCCTCACACACCCGAAAAAATGCGCACGGACTGTTCGATCAGAGCTTTTGTCGTGCTGTGTCGAAATGCCATGGCGTCGGCGATGACGGCGGTGGCACCAGAGTTGGTCTTGACGGCCGCCGCGAGCGTCGCCCCTTCAAGCACCATGACGTCGACGTCACCGATGGCGCGCACGCTAGCGGTCCTGGGCCCGCCGTTCATGGCAGACATCTCACCGAACATCTCGCCGTCGCGCAGCTTGTCCAAAAACACCGGGAACCCTTGTTCGTCGTGGTACACCTCAACCTCGCCAGCGACGACAAAGAACACCTCGCGCGCGGCATCCCCCTCTTTGACTATCAGCTGCCCGTCTTTGAATGCGACCAAGCGGCCCGCGTCGCACAGCCGGCGCCGCTGTGCGACGTCGAGTTCAGCCATCGCCGGGTTACGCACCAACACCAACTCGGCGACGCGTTCGCGGTAAAACTCCACGAGCGGATCGGTAAATACACGCGTGCCCGCGCTCGACGACATCGACAACATATCGAGCACGGCCCGGTCAATGCGCAACAACACGACGTCGGTGGTGGCGGACACCGATGCGCTGCGGGGCCGTCGCGTCAACAGCGAAAACTCGCCGAAAAAATCGCCCTCCGACAGCGCCGCGACGTAGACGCGGGGCTCTCGCGTCGGTGGCACGCCCTGCGCAGCCGTGCCGTACACAACGGCAGCGCCGCGGCCAATCGCGAACATGCAATCGCCAGCGTCGCCTTCACGAACGATGACGGAGTTTGCGCAGCTGCACTGCAACGTCGCGGCGGCGGCGAGCTGCGCGAAGTCATCGGCCAGCAGGCGCGCAAACAACGGCGCATCGGCCATGCGCGTGAGATCGGTTGCCTCTTTGCCCAAACCGGTCGGGTCTGCGTCCCTGACGTGCTGAAAAAAGCCCCCGCCGTCGACACTTTCGACATACCGCAGCAGGGCGCGTCGGTCGTGATTGCGTAGCTCCGCCAAGCGACGCAGATCAGCGACGAACACGTCATCACTGAGGTGCTCGCGAACCAGGTGCAGCGCGCAGATCGCTGGCACGAGCAGGCCACGATGGACAAATACCGCGGCTGCGGTGCGTGTGGCTGCGACAGCCGCTGTGACGTCGTGAAGTGCAGCGTGTTGCCGACCGATATCGACCAGCGTCCACAGCGTCGGGTCTTTGCGCAGCTGCAAGTGCAGTGCCCTGAGCACGGGGTCGTGCGGCAACGCGACGGTGGCGCCGTCACCCGGCACCTCGCCGCTGGCACCGCGCAGTCGCGTTTGTGTGTTCTGCAGATTCAAGTCGCGCAAATACGCCACGAATGTGGCGCGGGAGAACTCGACGCGCGACAGAAACGCTTCGAGTGCGTCGGCCATGAGCGCCGCCGACGCGGTCCGTTCATCGAGCGCGCGACGCAACGCAGCCAACACAATGCCATCAAGTTCGGCGGCGACGTCGGGGCGCAGCTCACTCGGGGCGAGGATCGGCGCATTTTGCACGCGCATCATCGTCGGCACCGCTCCCTCACACGCGAACAGCCGCGCGCCGACGAGCGCCTCCCACAGCACGACACCGACGGCGAACACGTCGCTCCTGCCGTCGAGTGGCAAGCCGCGCGTTTGTTCGGGCGACATGTAGCCAAACTTGCCCTTGACCGTGCCGTGCGCGGTCGTTGTCAGCTTGTTGTTGCTGTCAGCGACACCGAAATCGCCGATCTTCACGACCCCATCGCGACCAAGAAAGATATTTTGCGGACTGACGTCGCGGTGCACGATCCCCATGAGCTGACCGAGGTGATCGGTTTGTTGGTGGGCGTGCTGCAAGCCGCGTAGCAGTTGGCACGCGACATACGCCGCAACCGAGGGCGGCACGCCTGTCCCGGCCTGTTGGCACGCGCGCAGAACGTCAACGAGGTCGCAACCGTCGACGTACTCCAACGCCATGAAATACGCGCCGTCCACCTGGCCAAAATCAAACATCTGCACGATGTTGTCGTGATCAAGTCCGATCGTGATGCGCGCTTCGTCGATGAACATTGAGATGAACTCACGGTTGTTACAGTGGCGCGGCAACACACGCTTGATCACGCACTGCTTGTCGATACCGCCCACGCGCGACCGCGCCAAAAACACCTCGGCCATGCCACCAACCGCGAGCAACTTGAGCAATTCGTAGCGCCCAAATGCACTCGGCAACGGCCTGCCGTCCGGCGCGGCGGTGGGCGCGCTTTCGACGTGGCGCTCGCTGTCATTCACGTGGACCCCCGTTTGGCGCGGCGTCGCGATGCTAGCACTGATAGCACCTCAGCGGCGTCGTGGTGCGTTCCTTGCTGCCGACAGCGCGCAAGTGTTACCTATGAAAAACAGCACGGGCGCGCAGGCGCGAGCGAGCCAAACAGTGGTCGAAACAAAACGCCAGCTTCGCAGACATCGCCGCAGCGCCGGGTGCGCTGTCGTGTTGGCGATGACGGCGACAGGGTTTTCACGATGATCCCGGGCTTCAACCACAACATCAAACACAAGGGACGGATCTTTCACATCCAAACGGAAGACTCGGGCCAAAAAAACCCCCACATCATCACGCATCTGTTCGTCGGCGGAAACATCCTGTCGTCTAAAAAGACCAGCTACGTCGATATCGTTGAAAAGCCCGACTACGAAAAAGCAGTTCGGTCGATGATGGAAGAGCAGCACAAACAAATGCTGCGCGCGCTCATCAATGGCGCCTTTGACGCCGTCGACGCGGGCGTCGCGTACCACCTTGACGGACCCGCACCGCTCAACTTCACGGCGACATCTCCCACCACCGCTGCGATGGCGGGGGCTGACGCCTTCACAGGGCTGCCGTCGCAAGCCGCAGCGCTGCCGCGCCCCCCAAGCGGCGCGATGCCGATGAACGTGCCGATGGTCGCGCCGCACGCGGTCGCTGTCGACTTCCAGCGGCCTAGCGGTGGCATTGCCGTCGCGTTTACGCCCGCTGCGGTCGCTCGGCCCGCCCCGGTCCTCCTCGACGACGACAAAAAGAAGCTGCAGCCTGGCACCATCTTTGGCGAAGACCTCATCTCTGAAAAATCGCTCGACGAGGTGATCCTCAGCTACCTTGCGGAAGACCTCGCGACCGAAGAGTAGCCGCGGCGCACGCGTCGATCGTTGTAACGGGCTCGACGAAACGACGACGCTATTTGCAGCGCAGCGTGATCGAAAACAGCTGCTCGCGGGCCACCGTTGGGTCAAACGTCACGTCGCCCTCTTTGCGATCGCAGCCGCGCTTTTGCGCAACGACCTTGAGTCGCGCGACGCTGTCGGCCTTGCGCTCAAGCGTCAGCGGTGAATCACCAACAATCGTACCGTCGATCGCTATGCTCGCGACCGGTGGCGTGGTCTCGATACGAATCTTGACGGTGCGTGGGCGCAGCACAAACCTCACGGGCAACTCACCTGTCGCTATCACCTTTAAGTCATCGCGCAGCTCGTCGACGTAGCCCGCTAACGTGACTTGCAAACGGTGCAGCGTCTCACCCTCCACCTCTATGGTGGCGGGAGTGACCAAGCCCGTGTCGACGCCGTCAAGCAGCACGCGCGCGCCGTCTGGCTCGGAGTTTATCTTCAGCTTGCCGGCGTGGCGCTTAAGCGGCGTGTTGAGCTGCAGCAGACGGGTCTTTGCCTCCGTCACAAACGTTGTCGAAAATGCGGCGAACCCCGGTTCTTGAACGATGAGCGTGTGGCTGCCAGGCGTCACTTTGTCGATGGTGACCGAGGGCTCCGCGCGCACCGACGGACGCTCATCAAACTGTACGCTTCCTCCGACTGCACCCGTGACCGTCACGACGACGCTGCTGGTGTGCGCAAACAAAACGAAGTAGCCGCCCACCGCTGCGCAGGCGAGCACCACAAGTGCGGCGGCGGACGGCAGCAACCAGCGCAGCGCCGACCGCGACGGCTCGCGCACGTTTTGCGTGATGGTCCGCCCTGCTGTCAGGCCGTCGACGTCGACGCCGTCGCGATTCCCCCCGGTTTGCGCGATCATTTTTTGCGCGATGCCACCCCGCGGCCGCGCGCCCGACGGCTCCGCCTCGCCGTCGACAAAGGACGGGCGTTTGATGGTGTTCGAGTTGGCCGCGTCCGGTGACGCGAAGATTTGCTCCTCGTCGCTTGGGATCAGACTGCCGACGTACGGCACCGGTGCGTCGGCGCTCGTGATCTCGCGGTACGACTCCAAGCGCGAGCGCTCCTTTTCGAACTCGACCGTGAAGTTGTCGCGCAGGTAGCGCGCGAGGTCTTGGCGGCCCGGCGTCTTGCCGCGGGACAACAAAAAACGCTGCAGGTCTTCACTGAGCTCCGCGCCGTTTTGGTAGCGGTGCTCGCGATCTTTCGCGAGCGCCTTGTAGATGATGCGCTCGAGTTCCTCGGGAACGTTGCGGTTCACCAGCGTCGGCGGCTTGATGTCCACGTTGCGCACCATTTCCAACAACGAAAACTCACTGTCGGCGGAAAACGCACGCTCACCAGTGCACAGCTCGTACAGCACAACGCCAATCGAAAACACGTCCGCGCGACCGTCGAGGCCCAAGCCGCGGATCTGCTCCGGCGACATATACGCAAATTTACCCTTGAGCGTTCCCGGGCGAGTGTGGCCGGATTTTTCGGCCGCCTTCGCAATGCCGAAGTCGATGACTTTCACTTCGCCGTCCCACGACAGCAGAATGTTTTGCGGCGAGACATCGCGGTGCACGATGCCCGCCTCGTTGCCGAAGTTGTCGGTTTTTCTGTGCGCGTAGTCGAGACCGTCGGCCATCTTGGCGACGATGAACGCCGCAAACTCAGGCGGCAGTGTTTGGCGCCGGCTGCGGCAGTGCGACCAGACGCTCTTGAGGTCTTTACCGGAGACGTACTCCATCGCGATGTAATACGTGTCGTCGACCTTCGCGAACTCAAACACCTGACCGATGTTTGCGTGCTGCAGTCCCGACGTCATGAGCGCTTCGTCGGTGAACATCGCGATGAACTCTTCATCCTCGGCGACGTGCGGCAGAATTTTCTTGATCGCATAGACGCGCTGAAAGCCCTGCTCGCCGACGAGCTTGCCGCGCCACACTTCGGCCATGCCGCCTGCCGCGACTTTGTCCAAAAGGAGATAGCGCCCGAACCTTTGCGGCTTCACGCGACGATCCTACCGCACACGGCACGTCGGGCGCGCACCCTTTGGCGAGCGTGTCGCAAATTCATTGTTCTCCCATGCAAGCGTGGGTGAACGGCGCTGCACGACGTGCTAGCGGGCGCTTTCGAACTGGATCGTTGGCGGGCCGTCGGGTGCTTGCGCGACCGATCGCGCACGAAACGCACCAGCACCCACGACCACCGTGAGCAAGACGGTGGTCGCTGCAGCAACGACACACACGATGGCAAACGCGGTCGGCACAATGCGCATGCGGGTCCCGCGCGTGACCGCTCGAAACGCCGAAACGTTGCCGGTGACCGCTAACACCACCGACACGCCTGCCAAAATCGGCGTCAATGTGTGCACGGGAAGCAGCAGCAGCGACGCGAAAAAGCCCAACATCCCGACGGTGCCGCGCAACACGCCTGCGAACAAACCGGCCAACTCGACCGCGACCACCTCGGCGCGCTGCGAGCGAAAGCCAGGGCGCGGGCGCGGCGAGGCATCGTCGTCGGTCTGCGGATGGACAGCGTCAGGGTCGAGGGCTGGTTTGGACATGCGGTGCGGTCGGGTCATAGGCACGATGACGACAGTCGTCAAAGACGCTAAGTAGGCGCTGGAGGTTTTTATGAATGTTGTGTTTCATCTCCCAAGCCGTCTCGTGCGTGTCTGCTGCATGCTCACGTGCGTGCTGCTGCCGCTCGGCTGCCCGAAGGCCGACGCCGGTGCGGGTTCCTTCGGCGACGCCAAAAAAACCGCGGACAACGGCATGATCACCAAGCCCGCAGCGCTCCCTGTGGCCGCGCCGGACTTCGCAAACGCGGTCGCGATTGTGCCCAGCTACGACAAGGCCTCGTCGACGCTGAGCGTGACGTTGCGCATCAAGCCAGACTTCCATGCGTATGCGCTCGGTGAAGAAGTGGGCAAGCCGGTGTCGCTCGCGATCGACGACAAAAACGCCTGGCATATCGTCGGCGCCGCAAACGTGCCCGCAGGGACGAAAAAGGAACTTGGTGACCTCGGCACCAGCGTGATCTTGCAGGGCGACGTTGCCATGACCGCTAAAGTCGAGGGCGGTAGCGGAGACATCTCGGGCGTCGTCACCGCGCAGGTTTGCACGGACAACGCCTGCGATCGCCCTAAGCAGCACACGTTTTCAGTGCCGACCACGTAGCCAGACACGATGCGCAACAACGAACAGTTTCCGCTCGAACGTGCCGCCGCGGTCAGCACGCAAGACGCGCGTGTCGACAAGCGGCGGGAGTCTGCGCGCTTCATCCTCGACGCGACCTTCACACCGCAGGGGGATCAACCGGGTGCCATCGCGCAGTTGGTTGACGGTGTCGAGCGCGGTCGCCAACACCAAGTGCTGCTCGGCGTCACGGGGTCGGGCAAGACGTTTTCGATCGCCAACGTCATCGCGCAGACCAACCGTCCTGCGTTGGTGCTCGCGCACAACAAGACGCTCGCGGCACAGCTGTACCAAGAGCTGAAGGGATTTTTTCCCAACAACGCCGTCGCGTATTTCGTCAGCTACTACGATTATTTTCAGCCGGAAGCGTACGTGCCGTCGACGGACACGTATATCGAGAAGGACTCGCTCATCAACGAGACCATCGACCGCTTGCGACACGCCGCGACCAAAGCGCTGTTGGAGCGCAACGACGTCATCATCGTCGCGTCGGTGAGCTGTATCTACGGCATCGGGTCGCGTGAGAGCTACAAGGACATGACCGCCTATGTCGAGGTGGGGCGCAAGCTCGGGCGCGACGTGTTTTTGCGGCAGCTCGTGGAGAGCCAGTTTGAGCGCAACGACATGAGTTTTGCGCGCGGCACGTTTCGCGTGCGCGGTGACATCGTCGAGGTCTTTCCGCCCGCTGAAGAAGACGAGTCGCTGCGCATCTCCTTTTTTGGGGATGAGGTCGAGCGCATCCAGCGCATGGATCCGTTGCGCGGCAAAGTGCTCGGCGAATTGCAGTTCGTCACCATCTGGCCCGCGAGCCACTACGCGATGGATCGGGAACGTCAACAGCGCGCGCTCGGCAGCATTCGCGCGGAGTTGTTGGAGCGGTTGCAAGAGCTGCGCGCGCAAAACCTGTTGCTTGAAGCCCAGCGCCTGGAGCAACGCACGTTGTACGACCTCGAGATGCTCGAGGCCACGGGCATGTGTAAAGGCATCGAAAACTACTCGCGCCACCTCACGGCACGCACGGCGGGCGAGCCACCGCCGACGCTGTTGGACTATTTCCCGCGC
>JAYTVG010000775.1:0-3887 GCA_043744135.1 Deltaproteobacteria bacterium
GCACCAGCTCTTTGACGGCCAACCGCATGCCGATGGACTGACCCGCCGTGAGTTTGATGGCCCGCACTGCGGCGCCGAGATCGGTGCACATCAAAAAGCCGTAACGGTCCGCCGTGTAGCCGACGCCCGCGCGCCAGTCTGACGCCGACAATTGCGCGCGCGCGTGCACGTAGTCGCGCAGCGCCGGCAACAGCTCACCTTTAAAGCGGCTGTCGTCAGTGACATTTTTGCTCACCGTGCGCACCACATCGTCGGCCATGCGTTCAATCTCCGCGTCGGGCGCGTCCATCATCTTGTGGCCCAAAAAACCCGCGACCATAGCCTCAAGGAGCTTGCGCACCGTCGCGGCATCGAGGCAGGCGGCGACAAGGGCGTGAGGCTGCAACCAAGCGCACGCGCGCGCGAGGGAAAACGCGCGGTCGGGCGTCATACCACCCTTGATCACGTCGTCGTGGAGCACCAGCGCTGGCTCGCTCGCGGGCACCACTGCAAATGACGTCGCTGCTGCGCCGTGCGCGGCACCAGTCGCTGCAAACAACAGCGGCAACTCCGTGAGGCCAAGCAGCTGTGTCGCTGCGCGCAGCGCCAACAGCACCGAGTTTGGCATCTCCTTTTCCAGCAGCGCGTCGCGTCTTTTGAAGCCCGCGTCCTTCAGCGACGGCGCGACGCTCGGCAGCAGATCGCGCGCGGTGATCTCAAGCACCGTCTTTATCGGCGTGCGCTCAAGCGCGTGCGCGATCTTGCGTCGCGCCGCAGGCCCGTCTTTCGCCGCGATCGGCCAGCGCGGAAACGGCGGTCGGATTGCCTTGGTGGTCTGCAACACGTCGGGGTCGCACAAATCGAGCGCCGCCATTGTTGACGCGACCGCGAACGCCTCGTCGCCTTGACCCGCACGCGCATAAAGAGCGAATAGTCCGCGCCACGCTTCCGCCACCACCGCGTCGTGCTCGAGCACGCTGCGCCACGCCGCCGCCGCTTCGCGCGTCTTGCCAAGTTCGGTGTAAAGCCGGGCGAGATCTTCGCGCGCCTTGAGATTGTCGGCATCGAGCGCCACCACTGCGGCGACGGCCTCGACGGCACCGGCAAGATCGCGCCGTTCGTAACGACGCAGCTGCGCCAAACGCTCGAGCAGCACGACCCGCCCTTTGACATCGTCATGATGAAGCAACCGCAGCTTCGCGCTGTACAGCCGGTCAAGTCCCAACACGTCGTTGCTATCTTGAAAATAGCGATCGGCAGTATCAAGCACCTGGACGTTGTCTGGCGCGAGGTCCATGGCCGCCTCGATGGCGCGTGACGCAGCGGCCGGATCGAGCGCGTGTTTGCTCAGGATGCGAAACCGGCGCAACTCGATGCTCGCGAGGACCGCCGGGTCGTTTTGTTGCGAGCTCAGCGCCGTCAGCTTCGCGAGCACCGCTTGCGGGTCGCTACCGGACAGTTCGAGATCGAGCAACGCTTCGCGCACCACCGATGACGACGGATCCGCCGCTTGTGCTTGCTGCAGTAAGTCAAGCGACACCGCGAGGTCTTTGAGCTCGCGCGCGGCGATGTCCGCTGCGCTCACGAGCTGACGCGCGCGCTCGTTGCTGGAGTGCGTGCGGTTGGCGTCAAGCACGAGTGCCGCGACGATCTGTTTTGGCTCGCGCGAAACGTCGTGTTGATCGTTGAGGGCGAGCGCGGTCGCCCGCACCGCTTTGTCGCTGAGGCGCTCGCGCAGCGCATCCGTGGTCGCGAGCGCCATGACCTTGCGCGCCGCTTTTTTTGCACCGAGCGTATCCGACGTCGCTGCGCGCAACGCTACGAGTTCGCCCCACACCTCCACCTGCTGCGCGGGCTTGAGGTTGCTACCGTGATGCAGCAACAACGCTTCGAGCACACGCAAGCGCTTACCGTCGCCGGCGGCGCCACGTGACGCCAACAAACGCGCGCTGTGCAACAACGCGAACTGATCGCTTTGATGCTCGCTGAGCAACGCTTCGTAACGGCTCAAAGCGCCCTCGACGTCACCTTGCTGAGCGCGCGCGGCTGCGTCGAGCCGCCACAGCTCAACGGGTAGCTTTGTGATCGCACAGGCTTGCGCAAGCGCGTCCGACAGCGCGGCAAGCAAGTCATCGCTGGGATGCGCAAGCGCCGCGTTGAGATCAGCGCTGTTGTGTGTTCGCGCCGCCACCAGCAACGCCAAGCTCTGCAGCGCTTCGACGTCGCCACGATCGTGCGTGAGTGCGGTCCGAAATGCGCGCTCGGCTGCAGCGCCATCTGCCCGCTCGTCGCGTTCGATCTTTGCGATCTCCCGCCAGGCCGCACCTCGCGCGCCCGCGCTCGGCTCAAGCTGCGCCAAGCCGATATGCGCCTCAACCAGCGCCCCACGATCGCCACGTTGTCGCGCCAACGTCCGCATCGCCTCCCACGGTGCCCTCAGCGTCGGATCGTGCGCCACCGCGGCGCGATAGTGCGCGACCGCATCATCTGGCCTGAGCAATTGCTCGTCCACCAATGCGCCGAGTTGATGCTCGAGCTCGGCGCGTTTGCGGGGCTCGGTGGTGAGCGCCACCAGCGCCTTTAACGCTTGCACCGCAGCGCTGGCATCACCGAGTTCGACCAACAACGCGCACAGCGGCGCGTATGCTGCGACGCAGCGTGGGTCGACGGCGATCGCTCGTTCGTAGAGTTCGCGCGCGCGTGTGCGCTTTTGCAAGCTCTGCTGCGCAAGTGTCGCAGCACGCACCAGCAAGCCCGACTGCCACGTGGCGTCAGCGACCGCGCCCGCGGTGTCTTCGAGCAGCGCGACGGCGTCTTTGACGCGCTCAACCGCCACCAGCGCGTCGACAGCGTCGTCGACGGCCGCTCGCTGAGGCACCAGGCGCGCGATCTGCGTGCGCGTTTGGGCCACGTCTTGCAGCAAACCTAGCTTGAGTTGAGCGCGCGCGAGTCGGGTGAGCAGCGCCTTGGCCTCAGCGACGCGCCCGAATTCTCTAAGCGCACCGGCCGATGCATCGCGCAGCACGGTCACAAGCTCGCTGCTGCGGTCGGCTCGCTCGTACAGATCCGCGAGCACGGTCACGGCGAAGGCATCATCTTGGGACAACTCGCGCAGCGCCGTCGCGGCCATCTCTACGCCCTGTTCGTCATCAACGGACAAGTACAAGTCGAGCAGCTCGCGCGTCACTGCTGCGCCGTCAGGCCCCGCGTGCTGCGACAGGTCGATAAGAAACTGCACACGCTGCTGCACCGTCGCGTGGCGCTCGTGCGCACGGCGTGCCGCACTCCGCACGTCCACGTCGTGGGGCAATACGCGGTTCGCCAACTCGGTCCACACGCCGAGGGTGTCGCTGACGCGACCCATATCCTCGAGCAACAAGATGCGCCGCTTGAGCAATGACGCCCGCGCAGCAGTGTTGTCGCACGCGGCCAGCGCGTCAACGAGCAGGCCGTCGCGTTGGGCGCTGTCGTTGTTTTTGCGCAACACTTCGTCGACGTGGATGAACGCCACACCGTCAGGCGCATCACTGACCGCGAGCACACGCAACAGCGACATGACGCGCTGAGTGTCGAGGCCCGCTGCGCGCGCCGCCGCCAACCACAAATGCGTGTACGCGGGCATCGCGGTCGCGGGCAGCAAGCGTTGAACATCGAGCGCGAGCGCAGCTGCGCGATCGGCGTGCGGCTCCGCCCGCGCGACAAACAGCTCAACTGCCACTGGGGGCAACTGGCCCGTCGGCGCCGATTGCACGAGCGCCTTCGCCAACAAGCGCAAGACGCGGGCGTCGCCGGGATGCGCCACATCGAGCGCTACGGCCGCTGCCACGCACGTGTCGGCGTCGGCGTGGTCGTCCGCGAAGGCGCTGGCCGCGAGCGCACTGGCATCGTTGTCGTCGCGTGAAGCCAAG
>JAYTVG010000776.1:0-1220 GCA_043744135.1 Deltaproteobacteria bacterium
ACCACGACACGCATGGTTTTAATCGTATGACCAAAGCTCTTTTCCGTCGCTGCGGCCACGGGCACCGGCGCCCCTTTGAGCAACAATCCCTCGCACACACCGGCGGCCATGTCGGCTTTCGACGCGAGCACGATGGCGTCGCCGCCGTTGACGCTGGCCGATGCCACCACAAACTCGCCGCCGTTTCCCACCATCGGCACGTCGACGCTATCGACGGTGGCGACCGCGCGCCCGTCCATCACGACGACGGCACCCTTCAGCCCGATGACCGCGGTCGCCGGCGCTTTGAGCGTCGACCACACCACCGCGCCGTCACGCTCGAGCACAAAGGCGCCGTCGGGCTCGATGTCGAGCATGCGGTGGCGCGGCGCGCGCATCTTCAATGACGCTGTAGGCATGGCCATCAGCTCGGGGGCTATCGCTTGCGCGCCGGTGCCGCCCGCACGCCACGAAAACAGCCAGCCCGACGGGCCGGTCTCTGCGAAGTTGGCGTCAAAGATGGCGCGCCCATCCGCGACAAACGCGGCGTCGGCGAACGCTTGAAACGACACGTTGTCGATGCCGCTTGGGGCAAGGTCCGTGCGCGCGACCTCAAGCAACGCCTTGGGTTGGTCGATCCGCCCCACCGACAGGCGCGACGGATTCATGACGAACTGCTCACCGCTGAGCTTGGGTGCGATCTCGTCTGAGCCCTCGCGAAAGCTCTCAACCACCACGACGCGCCCATCGCCGCGGCGCGATTGCAGCGTGAAGCCCAGCGCCATGCTTTGCTCATCCGCATCGGGCACCGGGTCGCCGTATTTGCGCAACACCGACGCCACGCCCGCCTTCACCAACACTAAAGCCGGCGTGGGCGGGACTGCTTGCGCGTTGGGCGCTGTCGGTGTGGTGGTGACGACGAGGAGCAGATCGCCACCGGGGGCCACCACGAGGTCGCTGATGCCCTCGATCGCGAGCTTTTTGTCCAACAGCGCGCCGCGAGACAAGCCTTTATGCAACTCCGCAACCATACGACCCGGGCGGCTGATGACGGTGTGGGTGCCACCGAGCACCGCAGCGACAACGCCGTCGTCGGATACCGCCAGCGACGTGACCGGCCCGAGTTTTTGGTGCGCAGACATATCCACAACGCGCCACGCGACGCGGCCGCCGAAGCGCAAGGTACCGACGAAGATCGCGTGATCGCCCGTCGACGTGACGGCGCTGACAGCGAACGTGCG
>JAYTVG010000777.1:0-1215 GCA_043744135.1 Deltaproteobacteria bacterium
ACCTCGATCTGCGGCATGCCGCGGGGGGCAGGGGGCAGGCCGTCCAAGTGAAAGCGGCCCAGCGTGCGGTTGTCGCGCGCAAGGTCTCGTTCACCTTGCAAACAGTGCACCTCGACCGACGTCTGGCTGTCGCTGGCCGTCGAAAACACCTCGGTCTTTTTGGTCGGGATGGTGGTGTTGCGCGGGATGAGCACGGTGTTGACTCCACCGAGCGTCTCAATACCGAGCGACAACGGCGTGACGTCAAGCAGCAACAAGTCTTTGACGTCACCCGCCAAAACGCCCGCTTGCACGGCAGCACCGAGTGCTACCACCTCGTCGGGGTTGACCGAGCGGTTGGGTTCTTTGCCGAAAAGCTTTTTGACGGCATCGGCCACCATTGGGATACGCGTGGATCCGCCGACGAGCACGACTTGGTCGATTTCACCTGGCTTGAGCTTGGCGTCGGCCAAACACTTTTTGGTGGGCTCAAGCGTGCGCTGTACGAACGGATCCATAATTTGCTCGAGCTTGGCGCGTGTCAGCGAGATGTTCATGTGGCGCGGCCCGCTTGCGTCCGCCGTCAAAAACGGCAAGTTGATGTCCGTCGACGCCACGCTCGACAGCTCGATCTTGGCTTTTTCTGCCGCCTCTTTGAGGCGCTGCACGACCATCTTGTCGGTGCTGACGTCGATGCCGTTTTCGCGTTTGAATTCCGCCACCAGGTAATCCATCACCGCGTTGTCGATGTCGTCGCCACCCAGGTGCGTATCGCCGTTGGTCGCGATGACCTCGACGACGTTTTCGCCCACCTCCAAGATCGAGATGTCAAAGGTGCCGCCACCGAAATCGAACACGGCGATCTTCTCTTCTTTTTGCTTGTCGAGGCCGTAGGCGAGTGCCGCCGCCGTCGGCTCATTGACGATGCGCTTGACCTCCAGGCCCGCGATACGGCCGGCGTCGCGCGTCGCTTGGCGCTGACTGTCGTTGAAGTACGCGGGCACCGTGATGACGGCCTCGGTCACTTCCTCGCCGAGATAGTCTTCGGCGGTTTTCTTCATCTTACGCAGCACTTCGGCCGAAACCTGCGGCGGGGCCATGCGCTTGCCGCGCACCTCGACCCAGGCGTCGCCATTCTCGTGCTTGACGATCGAGTAGGGCATCAGGTCCAGATCTTTCTGGACTTCCTTTTCTTCGAAGCGGCGGCCGATTAGGCGCTTCACCGCGTAGAGCGTG
>JAYTVG010000778.1:0-13737 GCA_043744135.1 Deltaproteobacteria bacterium
ACGGCGATGCCGGCGGGGACGTCGGTGGCGATGACGAGGCGAGTGGTGCCTGCTTCAACGTCGACCATTTCGATCGTGTGGTTGGTCATGGCGCCCCCAGCCGATCCAAAATCGCGAAGCGCTGCGGCATCAGCGCGCGATACCAAGCGTGCTGGTCGGTGCCCTTGGTGGTCATGTACAGCGCGAAGGTTTCAGCGAAGTCTTCATGGCCGGCCTTCATCGCGTACTGCGAAACGGCGACACCATCGCTCGACGCTGCGGCCGTCCATGCGTCCCACTTCGTGTTGGCCCGCGCGTGAATGCTGCCGAACGCATCGATGCTCGCGAAGTGGCCAACTTCGTGCGTGAAGGATTGCACCGCCGTGACGATGGATGTGGGCGGGTAAATCGTCAGTTGGCGAGTGTCCTCGTCCGCAGTCATCGCCGACTTGAAGTCGGGCATATTGAACATCTTCGCGAACTCCTCGTCATGCGGATTTCGACCAGGGTTTACGACCACCGACTTGATGCCGCGCAGCGCCTCCGGCGGGAGCTGGCGCAAAGCCAACGACACGTCATCGCGCAGGCGCGCGCGTTCTTTGTCGGACATCGACATCGGCAACGTCAGCACCACCGCGCGCTTCGCGGTGCCAACGCGCACGATCAAAGTGGTGACTTCGGCGTCGGGTGCGCTGTTGCCTTTCGCCGTTTTGAACACGGCACCCGGTGCCCGAACGCTCGGGCTGACGTCGACATGGCTGAGGTTGCGGCGCACGGCACCGAAGTTCGGCACCACGTCGTGCAACTGTCGCGGTTGTGCAAAGAGTGCGCGCAATTGGAGTTCTTGTTGGTCAGGGCTTTGGGCGCGCCACCTCGGATCGTCGACCCTCTTGCGGACTGAATGGCTGAGCGTGCCAAACACGGGGTCGTCGGCCAGCACCATCAACGCCTCCACCTGCGCGCGCACCGACGACGGCAGCGACGGCGGCAGCGACGGCGGCACCGAGGGGCCGGCGGCCAGGCTTTGGTGGCTCATCATCTCGGTGATGTCGGCGTGACCGAGGTGGGTTTGCTTGCCGTCGTTGTCTAAGACGCCGTGCAGGCCATCAACGCCGACACTTGTGATGGTGAGCTTGCCCGCAGCAAGCGCAATCACGTCGCCGAGCTTTGCGGGATTGGCGCCGCGAAAGATGTCGAATGGGAGCATCTTGGTGGCTGTTTGCGGACGTCCCTGCGCATCAGGGATGTTCATCTCCACGAGGGCACCGACGCGCGTCATCTCGCGCAACACGCCGCGCGAATGCGACCCATCGCTGCGCGGGACGCAGACGAAGGAATCGACGTCGAAGCGCTTTGGATCGTCAAGCGACACCCCCGCGCGCTTCATCAAACCCATGTCAACGGTGCGCGTTTCTAGCGGGCGCTCTTGGCGTTTTTCCAACTCCGAGCGCGCAGCGACGTGCAGCAGCAGATCTACGCCACCGCGCAGCACGACGGCGTTTTCTTGCTCAATGACGAGGCGCGGACCGTTTGCGTCGCAGCCTTCCACCCACACGTCGCAATCGTTGTGCGACCAATGGTCGCCGATTTTGTAGGCGTTTTCGTGTTGAAGCGTCGTGATTGCGATGTCCTTGAGCGCGAACTGTCCGTTGTCGACAAACGCCACCGACCAGTGTTGGTTGGGCTGTTCGCTGTGCAGCACACCTTCGCTCAAGCCGCCGTGGCTGCGCCGGATCATCACGCGGTCGCCCACCGCCCACGAGGTGGAACCCCGCGCTGCGAAGTTGACGGGCTCGCTCAGGCGGGCGCGCAACGAAGCCTCATCACGCACCACGATCCCGTCGAACAGTGCACGCTGTTGGACGGCGGTCGCGTCGAGCAACGTTTGCACCGGTCCAAACAGCTGCTGTTGTAGGCGCTCGCGCACGTCGCGCGGCAACATGTTGGCGACGTCGGGGTCCGCCAGAGCCGCGATGGCCTCAAAGCGTGAGTGCACGCGCTGTAACGCCATGCGTTCGTCTTCTGTGACGCGCCCGTCGGCATAGATTGCCTGCAGCTCCTGCACCGCCGTTGACAGCCCGTGTTGCACGATCTTGGCGGCGCCACGTGCGGGTGCACCCAAGAGGGCCTGCAGCGACGCTGGCAACGACGCTGCGCCCTTGACTTGTGCGCGCGCCAACAAAAACGCGTCGAGGTCGCGCTCGGCGACCGGCGAGTGTTGGGTGACCACGACCTGCTGCGCCGCCTGGCTTTGTGTTGTGGAGACAAGCGCGGGTGTTTGCACCTGTGGTCGCGTGCTGCCACCGCGCACGAGTGGGGGCAGCGGGCTGCGGATGTCGGTCATCGCGGGTCCACGGCGTGAGCGTTCGCAGATGAAACGTCCAGCTGTCGTGCAGCAGCTAGGTCCCCACGGGCACCCGCGCGATCGTCTTGCGCAACACGCAGCTGCGCTCGCATGCGCAACGCCTCTGCGACAAGCGCCTTGTCGTCGTCGTGCGCGCTGTCAACCAGCAAGTCCAAACTGTCGCGCAGCGCGGCGTTTTGGCCCATCGCGCGCTGCACGCAAGCGAGGTGCAAACGGTGCGTCATTGACTCGGGTTGCAGGGCGCACAACGCGGCGAAAATTTTAAGCGCGCGGGGCCACTGCTGGCCGACCAAGGCGGCCGCGCCCAGCCGCGCCACCGCATCCACATCCGCATGCGCGATCGACAGCAAGGCTGCACCATCCGCGCCCTGCGCCCATTGCTGGAGCCAGTGTAAACGTTGCGTCAGCACGGACCCATGGTGCAGCGGCGACATGCAGCGCGCAAGGTATCGGCGTCACGAAACGGTCGTGTTAGGGCGTGACCAGCACGTACGGCACGGACGCGACCGCCTCGGGCTGCAGCGGCATCGAATCCGGATAGTTCGCGAACAGCCGACCGTCGACAATGACGTTGCCCGCCACGTGCACGTTGCCGTAGGTGCGCGTGTCGCCTGCGAAGTGCGCGTCGCCTTGCACGATGATGTTGCCGGCGACCGAAATGGGGCCCGTGACGAGCAGGTCGCCCAGCACGATGATGGACGCGAGTTGTTGCGGTGAACCGACGCCAACCCGACCGTGACCCGCGCCGCGCACCGAGATGGTGAGGCGCTTTTTTGCGACGATGGTGATGGGCGGCCACTGCGCCGCTTTCGCTAGATCGTCGTCGTCGGTGGAGCCGACGATCGCGAGCGTGGCGTCGTTGTCAGCAAAATAGTACGCGCCCGGCACGCCGCCGCCGTCGAGGGTAAATGTGTTGGTCGCGCCGTCAAAGCCGAGGCCATTGTCTGCGGTCGCACCGCGGGCGCTGTGGGTGGTCGGACCTCGGCAACTGCCGAGGCGCGCGTCGTCGCTGCGCAAGGTCCACTGGTTGGTTCCGGTGTTGGTCGCGAGTTCTTGCGGGTGGCTCAAACCATCAGCCAGCGGTGGCGCCGGGAAGCTAAAAACTGCGCCATCATGTGACGACATCAAAGGAAACCAACACGGGTGCCCAACGAAGGGAACGCTCGCATCGGGCGCACGACAGTCACGCAGCTCGACGCCGCCCCAATAGGTCACCGGCGTCCACAGCGCGACGCTCAGGTCGCCGCCAAGGACGCGGCCGACCAAAAAACCACATTCATCTGGACGTCCTGAATTGTTCCAGTTTACCGCGACGCGGATCGTTGCTGCGATGGGCAGCATGATCGCGCTGACGTACTTGGTCTCGGCCACGGGCGCGCTGCACGACGACGCACGCCCAACGCTGGCGACGTTGCCCCCCGCCGTGAGCAATGCAGCACCGCTGGCGTAGCCACCGGTTGGCCCGTCGCCGAGCTGAACGTCTGCGTGGTAGCTGCAGGTCTCAAGCTCGCCGGTAAATCGTCCGCCGACCACGACGTAGCTCTGTGGCACGACGGCGGCGGCAATGAGCTTGCGGCGCTCGGTCGTGACCGACGCGCGCGCAGGATCGTTGCCTGGTGCGAATCCGATGACGTCGACAAATACCGCGCGATTGCGATCCCCAGCGGGCTGGTCACGCGCCGCATCGCCTTCGTTGCACTTCACTTGGGTGGTGCGGGCGTAGCCAGGGCCCGTGAGTGCGTCGTCGTTGTCGTCGACAAAACGCGTGAGGTAGCCGCCGCTGCCAAATGCACTGCGCTGCCAGACATGGCCACGAAACGCGATGGACCCCTCGCCCGGGTAGGTGGGCACGCCGTCACCGACGCAATCATCGTCGCTGTCGAGTAGACGATCGAAATCCGCAGAGGTGGTCGCTGCCTGGCGCGCGTACGCCTCAGCGCGCACCAAGCCCGCGAGCGCTGCGCTTGAGGCGTCGTTGGTGACGTCGACGCGCGCCTGCTTCACGGCCGTGAGCCCTGATGAGTCGAGGGCCAACAGCGTCAGCACCGCGATCGCTGCGCCGACCACGAGCACGGCGATGAACGCGAACGCACGCGGGCGCGAGCGTTTCATGTACCACCCGGCATCGATGCGCTGCTGCTGTCCACGGTGACGAGACGATCGGTACCGGGGACGCGTCGCACGAGCGTCACATCGGTGCGCACGACAAATGGCAGCGTCTCTTCAAAATGTTGTGGGGCGACGTCAGCGGGAGTGTCGACGGGCTTCATGCTCATGCGTGACACCCCCGTCGCTATCACCTCCCACGGCGTCCCCTCAAGCGGCACGTCGCAGCCCACCGGCGCCGTCAGCGGGCTCAGCGGCGGGCGCGTGTGGCCGGGGATCGGGCGCAGCGCCTCAAGTCCCCAGCACTGCCGTCGAAACAGCGTGCACGTGGTCGTCGCGCTTGGTGCTGAGCTTTGCGGCGGCGCCCCGAGAGTAACGATCATTGGTCGCGCCAGCCCGTCCGATCGCGCGCCACTGTCGCAAGGGGTGCCGTCGGGGTTCGCGAGCAGGTACACCACGCGATCGAGGTGGGCCGCGACACTGACACCTGGCACCGCGCCGTCGAGCAGCCCGACGCGCAAAGGCTCCGTCAACACCACCGCGAGCGCATCGCCGACCGCGACAAAATGCGCGGGCACAGCGACTGCACCCGAACGCATTTGCACCTGAACGATCGCCGAGCCCTCAGGTGCGCTCAACATCAAGTTCATGACGGCGACGCCGGTGGGCCAGGTGCCGACCCATGGGCACGAAGGATCGCTGACGTTGCCGGCAGAGCACGGGCACGCGTCGGTACTGCTGGGCACGCAAGCGCCGCTGCGCGCAAACACAACAGCGCTGCGGTCCGCGGACAAAGCGACGACAGACAGCACGTCGTGGCGCAGCGAGCCGGGCGCGGGAAAATCACCAACGAGCTCGAGCTGTCGATCGTCTGCTCGCACGATGGCGGCGGGGTCACATACGCCATGCTCAGGCATGCCACTGCCGGCGCGTTCGACGTCGCGCGCGATGGTGGAGGTGAGGAATTCCGCTTGGCGCGCGGCTGCATGACGCACTTGCAGCGTGCGTTGACCGTATGTCACGTACACCAGGGAGGACGTCGCCAGCGTGCCGAGCACCACCAGCAGCGCCGCAGCCAACGTCAACTCCATCAAGGTAAAGCCGCGTGTGGTCACGGCGCCACCTTGGGATGCAGCACCACCTTCGCGCGCAACAGCACTGTGCGCGTGACCTGTGCAGCACCCGAGGTGCTTGCGGAGGGGGTTGCGGAGTTCGTTTGCATTCCCGCCACGCTTGAGGTGATGGTCGCTTCGTCGAGGCCGGCGCCTTTGGCTGTGCGCACCCACCGCACGGTGATGCCACGCGAAAACAAGCGTTCACCGCGATCCGTCGACGTTGGCAGTGACAATTCCGCGCGCACGAGCTCGATGTCTTCATCTTGCAACCGCCGCAGTTCGGTGGCGTGGCGCGTCTGCTGTGCTGCGCTGAGAAACGATGCTGCAAACGCCACCGCCGCCAGCAACAACGCGGTCGCCAAAAAACCCTCCATCAACAACTAGCCTCGACGGGCAGCCATCATAGGGGTCGCGCCAAGCTGTCGCCGCTGCTGGGGACGGGCACGGGTTCAAACGACGTCGGACGTTGGCCGGTTGGCACCGCGAGCGGCGAGCCACCTGCGCTGCTTGCAGGAACGGTCCCGGCGGTCGCCGGACCTGAGGTGGAAAAGCGACCCTCCGAGCACATGAGGTCGATACTCAGCGGTCGCACCAGCGCGGCAACGGTGGCCAGCTCGGCGAGCGTCGCATCCGGGCCCGACGCGCCCGCACCCGTAAGGCCTGAGCGCAAAAACGATGGGAAGCACGCGGCGTTGTAATCCGCGGCGGGCGGCGCGCCGGTGGTGAACGTACCGCACAAAAATCCTGATGCCGCGGCGCCCACGATGCTCGACGTACCCGCGCTGCTTAAAAACACCACGCGGCCGCCGTCGTTGGTGAAATCGCCATCGCCGTTGTCTGCGACGCGTCCGGTCGGAGTGAACGTCAGCTCGGCCCCTCGCGATGACTCGACGCGTCCGCTGATCGATGCCGGCAGCCCCGCGGTCGTGATGGTCTCGGCGAACGCTGTGCAGCTTTCGTCACCCACGCGCAACACGAGGCTGTGTTCGACCATGCTCGCACCGACGCAACGATGCCGCGCGATCGCCTCCACACGCGCGCGATCAAGCAAGTTGAGCGCCGTTGAGGTCGCGGCCTGAAGCTCCGCGCGGCGCAACAGCGGCACAAGATCCGGCACCGCCAACGTCGCCACGATGCCGATCACCGCCGTCACGACCAACATCTCTAAGAGTGAAAATGCGCGCACGTTTTAAGTATGCTCGTCGCGTTTAGTCGCGTCAAACGGCGCTAGTGTGTTGTGGATCGTCACGGTGCGTGCTGCTGCGCTGCTGGTAAAAATGTTAAGCGAGTCATGAAACGCGTCAGCTTCCACGTCGGCTGCTGCGGCTGCGAAGCGGGCGCCGCGTGGCAGACCGATCGCGCGACGGCAATGCTGTCGCAATAGCGCCGATGTTGTGAGTTACTTTTTTTCACCTCTCAAGGTCGGTGAATTACGTCGTTCACCTCCCAATGTCGGTGAATTACGTTGTTCACCTCCCAAGGTCGGTGAAATCAACGCAGCCGCGGGTCGCGCATCGTGGCGGCTCACGATGCGGTGCGTTAGGCCGTTTGCGCGGCGCGCGAAGCACTTCGCGTTCCGGGTAACGTTTTTTGTGCCTCTTTTTCAGGTACTTATAGCGTTCGTGGTCGCTGCGAAGTTCTTTCTTCACTTTTTGATGAAAGAACTTTTCGAGGGCGTCCGCGCCCGATATTGATGACGCACCGCTGCCGTATGCGGGTGATCGTCACATGAACACGCATTCGCCTTTTTCTGCGCTTTACTTGTCGCCCGCGAGCGACGCCGGCGCTGTGGGGTTTTCTGCCGCGCACTTGATGGACGCGGTGGCGCGCGTGCACGAGCCCTGCGCCGTCGTTGTCGGCCCCGAAGGTCACGTCGGCGTGGCGTTTGGCGGCGCGCTGGCGCAAACGCCGTCGCCGCACGTGTACCGGGTCCGCGCCGTGCTGCCCGCACTGTGGCCGGAGCACTTGGGCAGTCGCACGTTTGGCGAGGCGCACGGCTGCCGCTTCCCCTACGTCGTGGGCGAGATGGCAAACGGCATCGCCACGGCGCGCATGGTGGTGGCGGCGCACGCACATGGATTGTTGGGGTTTTTTGGTGCCGCGGGTCTGTCGCCGACACGCATCAACGAGGCCGTCGACACCATCGAGGCTGCGCTACACGGCGAGCCACACCACGACGCGTGGGGCGCAAACCTCATCCACTCGCCGCACGAGCCTGACCTCGAGGCTGCCGTCGTCGATTTGTATTTGCAGCGCGGTGTGCGGCGTGTGAGCGCGTCGGCGTACATGGACCTGACGCCGATGATCGTGCGCTACGCGGCGACCGGGTTGTACGAAGACGCTGACGGCATCGTGCACCGACGGAACTTTGTCTTTGCGAAGGTGTCGCGCCCTGAGGTCGCCGCGCGTTTCGTAAACCCGATGCCCGCCGCGATGATCGAGGGCTTGCTCAACAGCGGTCAGTTAACGTCGATCGAAGCGCAGCTCGCCAGGCGTCTGCCGGTCGCCACCGACGTCACCGTCGAGGCGGATTCAGGCGGCCACACTGACAACCAAGCGTTGCCCGCGGTGTTTCCCACCGTCAAGGCGCTGGTCGACCAAGCGGTGCGCACGCATGGCTACAGCACAGCAATCCGCGTCGGCGCTGCCGGCGGCTTAGGGACGCCAGCAGCGGTCGCGGGCGCATTTGCGATGGGCGCCGCCTACGTGCTCACCGGCAGTGTCAACCAAAGTGCAGTTGAAAGCGGCTTGTCACCGGCGGGACGCGCGCTGCTCGCGCAGTGTCGCTTGGGTGACGTCACGATGGCGCCGGCCGCAGACATGTTTGAGATGGGGGTGAAGGTGCAAGTGCTCAAGCGCGGCACCATGTTCGCCAACCGCGCGCACAAACTCTACGAGCTGTACCGCAACTACGCGTCGCTCGACGCCATCCCCGACGTCGAGCGCGTGCGCCTGCACAAAGACATCTTAGGCGCGTCGGTCGAAGACATGTGGGCTAGCACGCGGGCGTTCTTCGTTGAGCGCGATCCAGCGCAAATCACGCGCGCGGACACCGACCCCAAGCACAAGATGGCGCTGGTGTTTCGTGCTTACCTTGGGCAGGCGTCCAAGTGGGCCATCAGCGGCGACGCCAAGCGCACGCTCGACTTTCAGATTTGGTCGGGACCGGCGATGGGGGCTTTTAACGCTTGGGTCCAAGGCAGCTTCTTGGAGCCGATCGAGTCGCGCACGGTGGGCCAAATCGGCTTGAACCTGATGCAGGGCGCAGCGTCGTTGTGTCGTGCGCAACAGTTGCGAGCCACTGGCGCGGCGGTGCCCGACGACGCATTTGCCTTCGCGCCGCGGCGGTTGGCGCTCGAACATCAAGTTGGTACTTCTACAGCTGTGCAAGTGTCGCAGCGTCCGTCACCCGGCGACCACGCCGCGGAGCAGCCATGACCATTGTCAAGCGCAACGATGCGACTCAGCCGTCGACAGCGACGCAACCTCGCATCGCGATCGTCGGTGTCGGCGGCATCTTTCCGGGCAGCTTGGACGTCGCGGCATTTTGGAACCACATCCTCAACAAAAGCGATCTGATGACCGAAGTGCCCGCGGGCAGCCACTGGAAGCTCAGCGACTACTACGACGCCGACCCCAAAGCGCCCGACAAGACCTACGCCAAGCGTGGCGGCTTTTTGCCCGACGTGCCCTTTGAGCCCTTGAAGGAGGGCATCCCGCCGAACCTGCTGCCGAGCACCGACACCTCGCAGTTGCTGGCGCTGTTGGTCGCGCGCACCACGCTCGACGAAGCGTTTCACCGCTCTTCACCGCTGGACGCAGTCACCGGTGGCGCGTTTGAGCGCGCGTCTAGGGCACAAAAGGATCGCGTCAGCTGTTTGCTCGGCGTGACGTCGGGCCAGGAGCTGTTTGGCCAAATGTCCGCGCGCTTGCGTCAGCCCGAATGGCGCGCGGGGATGTTGGCTGCAGGCATCGATGCACAAGCTGTCGAGCGCGCCGTCAAGCACATCGGTGACGCCATGGTGCCGTGGACGGAGGCGAGCTTTCCCGGCTTACTTGGTAACGTCGTTGCTGGGCGTATCGCCAACCGCTTGGATCTCGGCGGCACCAACGCCGTCACCGACGCTGCGTGCGCGTCGAGCTTCGCGGCGTTGTCGATGGCCGTCGACGAGCTCGTGCTCAACCGCGCGGACGTGGTGTTGTGCGGCGGCGTCGACACCCTCAACGACATCTTCATGCACATGTGCTTTTCAAAGACGCCCGCGCTGTCGGCGTCAGGCGAGTGTCGACCGTTTGACGCGGCCGCCGACGGCACGCTGCTCGGCGAGGGCCTAGGCATGGTGGCGCTCAAGCGCCTTGACGACGCCGAGCGCGATGGCAACGCAATCTACGCTGTCATCACCGGCATCGGCACCGCTAGCGACGGCAAAAGCAAGAGCGTGTACGCGCCCGTCCCCGAGGGACAGGCCAAGGCGATCAACCGTGCCTACGCTGCGGCCGGCTACGCCCCGTCTACAGTGGAGTTGGTGGAGGCACACGGCACCGGCACCAAGGCTGGCGACGCCGCTGAGCTGTTGGGGCTCCGACTCGCGTTTGACGCAAGCGGTCGCACCGACCGTCAATGGTGCGCGCTTGGCTCGGTCAAAAGCCAAATCGGCCACACCAAAGCAGCAGCAGGCGCTGCTGGTCTGCTGAAGGCGGCACTGGCGCTACACGAGAAAATCTTGCCGCCGACGCTCAAGGTGACGACGCCAAACCCGGCAGCGCAGTTCGATTCGAGTCCGTTTTACGTCTCGTCGCAGGCGCGGCCCTGGGTGCGCGCAAGCGGCCATCCTCGACGTGCGGGTGTGTCAAGCTTTGGCTTTGGTGGCTCTAACTTTCACGTGGCGCTCGAGGAATACACTGGTCCGCACGCCGCCAAACGCATGACGCGTCTGCCAGCGGTGCTGGTCGCGCTCAACACGCGCAGCGCGGCGACCGCTCCGAGCGCAAACCTCGAGCTGTGGGCCAGCGACATCAACGCCGCGTTTGACCCAGCAGCACCGTTTCGCGCTTGCTTCGTCGCTTGCACAGTTGACGAAGCGAACGCGCGCTTGGCGGACCTGCACGCCGGGCGCAAGCACCCGCAGCTGTTTGTCGGTGAGGGCGCGCGCGCCGGCAGCGTGTGCGCGCTGTTTCCCGGCCAAGGGAGCCAATCCGTCGACATGGGCGCGCAGCTCGCGATGGCGTTTGACGCCGCCCGTGCGGTTTGGGACCGCGCCGCGGACACCTCGCCCAATGTCGTTTTGGCGATGTCGCCTGTGCCCGCGTTCACCGACGACACGCGCGCGATGCAACACGCGCGATTGACCCAGACCGAATTCGCGCAGCCTGCCTTGGGAATCTGCTCGATGGCGACGTTGGCGGTACTCAAGGAGCTCGGCGTCAGTTTCGATGTGTTCGGCGGACACAGCGTTGGCGAGCTGGCCGCGCTGTGCGCTGCGGGCGCATTTGGCCTCGATACGCTGTTCACCTTGGCGCGCGCACGCGGCGAGCAGATGCGTGACGCGGCTGTTGGCACCTCGGGAACGATGGCCGCGGTGTTTGCCGGTGCTGCGGACGTGCAACCGGCGCTCGCGGGATTGTCGGCGGTGGTCGCCAACGACAACGCCCCCGACCAAGTGGTCATCTCGGGCGAAACCGCGGCTGTCGACGCAGCGCTTGTCCGTTTGGCGGCCGCGGGCATCCGCAGCAAACGGCTCGACGTCTCTGCCGCGTTTCATTCGCCGGTGGTGAACGCAGCGGCCGAGACGTTCGCGCGCACGCTGTCAACCGTCGCCATGCAAGCGCCGGCACGCCCGGTGTTTGCGAACACTACCGCGGCTGTGCACGCGGACGTCAACAGCATCAAGGCCGCGCTCGCACTTCAGATCAAAAGCCAAGTGCGCTTCGTTGACCAACTGCGCGCTATGTACGCAGCTGGCGCGCGCGTGTTTGTCGAGGTGGGCCCGGGTAGCGTGTTAACGGGCTTGGTCGCGCGCACGCTCAAGCAACCAGACGTCATCGCCATCGCCACCGACGGCGGCGCCAAAGGGATGCTGTCCGCGCTCGCACGTTTGTGCGCAGCGGGCGTAAGTGTCGATTTGAAAAAGCTCCCGCGCTCGCAGGCATCGCGCGCACCGATGGCCTCAAAAACCAGCGTGATGCTCAATGGCAGCAACGTCGGCAAGCCCGCGCTGCCCGCACCGTCCATGCGCTTGCCGGCGGCTGCCGTGGTTGTTGCGATGGCGCCGCTCGTCACGACACGTGAAGCACCGCCACCAGCCGCGCTCGTTTCGATTGCACACACCCCACAAAAGGCAGCAATGTCGCAACACATTCCCCCGTCAGTTTCGTCGTCTTGGCTGGACGCGTTTCGCGAGGGTCAACGCGCGACAGCCGACGCGCACTTGGCGTTTCAGCGCACCCTCACCGAGGCACACAGCCACTATTTGCAGTGCGCGCAAAACACCCAAAGCGCGCTGGTGTCGGCGCTGACGGGCAGCCCGGCGGTCCCCGCGCTGGCGATGTCGCGTGCCGTTGTTGTGGCGCAGCCGCCGCTTGGGTCGCAGCCTGTTGAGCCGTACGGTGCGGTGCCGATGCGCGCGCCGCTTACCGCGACACCAATGAACGCCCCCGCAAACGGGCACGTCGCAAACGGGCACGTCGCAAACGGTGGCGCCACCGGCGTCGTTCATCAGCGCGTTGAGCGCAGTGTTGCGCCCGCACAAAGCGCAATGAGCGCCGTGCCGCTGACGACGGCTGCGTCCGCTCGCGCGCTGTTGCTCGACGTCGTGGCAGAAAAGACCGGCTACCCCAAAGACGCTTTAGACGATTCCATGACTTTGGAAGCTGACCTCGGCATCGACAGCATCAAGCGGGTTGAGATTTTGGGCGCGCTCAAGGATCGCTTGCCCGCAGCCGGTGCGATGGACGCGATGCAACTCGCGCAGCTCAACACCCTCGGCGAAATCGCCGCCGCCATCGGCGGCGCGACCGTGACGCCACAAGACGCCACACCACCAAGCGCCGCGCCGGTCGCGAACCGCGCATCGGCCGCGAGTTTTAGCGCGACCGACGTGCTCGGTACGCTTATCGACATCGTCGCGCAAAAGACCGGCTACCCCAAAGACGCGTTGTCGGCGTCGATGGCCCTTGAGGGCGACTTAGGCGTCGACAGCATTAAGCGCGTCGAGATCTTGTCGGCGCTCAAAGACAAGCTACCGTCACTGCCGCCGCTGGATGCGGTGCGCTTGGCGCAGCTGCAGACCATCGGCGAAATCGCGGGAGCGCTCGACGGGTCTTTTTTGTAGGCTCCCCGGCCCAGACGCCACCGGGGAGCGTGACGACGTCATCGCAGCATAGCGCGGGCGAGCGCGTTTTGCGCACGGTTCTGCGTTTTCACGTCGCCGCGCGACCGGATGCGCGCGCGCTTTCGATTGGACCCGGCACTGTCGTTGCTGTCGTTGTCAGCGGCGCGCGTGCACGCGGCTGGGCCGATGTTGTGTGCGCGAACCTGGGCGTGCCCGCGGTCGTTGTGGGCGCCGACGACATGCTGCCAACACACCTTGGCGGCATCATCGATCTCTCGGCGCTCGATCCGCCCGCCGACCCCGTCGCGGCGCTCGCACAAGCGAAACGCGCGTTGTTTCGCGCGCAAGCCGCACGCGCCCCCTTGCTGGCATCAGCGCAAGCGGGTGGCGCGTTTTTTGTCGTCGTCACCGATAGCT
Organism: Deltaproteobacteria bacterium; assembly: GCA_043744135.1. Classification (GTDB taxonomy): domain Bacteria; phylum Myxococcota; class UBA727; order UBA727; family VGSZ01; genus JAYTVG01. The sequence goes on from JAYTVG010000778.1 coordinate 13,314, forward strand.
TGACGCAGGCCACCAATGATGTGGCGTCAATGGCTATCGCGACGTGCGTCACGGGTCTGTGTAAAACCGCCGCGCTGGAGTGGCCCGACGTGGCGTGCAAAACGCTCGACACAGACAACGTCGAGGCCTTAGTTGACGAGCTGCGCGCTGGCTTTGTCGACGTCGAGGTGCGCCGACACGGCGTAGCACGCGAAATTCCGATGCTGGTCGAGCGACCAGCTGGAGCCGGCGCACTGGTAGTCACGCGAGAGAGCTTTTTGGTGTGCTCCGGCGGCGCACGTGGTGTCACGGCGACGACGTTGGTCGCGCTCGCGAAAGCAGCGCAACCCAAGCTGTTGCTGCTCGGCCGCACCAACATCACCCAGCCGGAGCCGGCCGCCTGTGCCGCGTGCTTGACCGAAGCAGAACTCAAAAGCGTGCTCAT
>JAYTVG010000779.1:0-1214 GCA_043744135.1 Deltaproteobacteria bacterium
CGCCGAGATCATCGATCTGCGCACCGGCAAAAGCCAAAGCGTTCCCGCCAACGGCGCCAACATGTTGCTGGCTGGCACTGTTGTCGACGGCGTCGTGTACGCGGTCGGCGGCGGTGATGAAGGCGTCTTGTTGCGGTTGAACGTGGAAAAGAAACTTTGGGACACCGTGGTGACCGTCGACGAACCGCAGCTGCGCAGCATCGCCGCGCGTGCTGGAGTGTTGTACCTCGGCGGCGGCGAGGAGGGGATCGTGTACGAGGTGCGCGGCAAAACCGTGCGCGCGCTTCTCGATGCGGTGCCGGGCGAAATCACCAGCATCACCGTCGGTGCTGACGGTGCCGTGTTTGCTGCCGCCGTTGACAGCGAGGGCAAGCTGTCAAAGGGCGCCACCACGAGCGCCAAATCTGACGACGACGATGACGACAGCAAAGGCAAAGCAAAAAAGGCCGACAAGCCCCGCAAAGTGAAAAGCTGCGAAGTGTGGCGCATCGACGCCGACGGTCGCGCCAAGATTTTGTGGCAATCCAAAAGCCACGCAGTGTACGCGCTGGCCTTGCTGGAGGGCACGTTGCTGGCGGCGACAGGGCCCAAGGGTCGCGTCATGAGCGTGGCTGAAAACGGTGGGCGCAGCGTCGGATTGTACGTGCGCAGCCCGGCCCATGACGAGATCACCGCGCTGCTGCTTGAGGGCAAGACGCTCACGCTCGGGACGGCGCACGGCGGCGCGGTGTTGACGACCGCCGCTGCGACCAAGTCGAGCTATTTGTCGCCCGTGCTCGACGCGCAAGCACTCGCGAGCTTCGGGCGCATCAGCGCGCGCGGCAACGGGCCCGCTTCGCGCTTGAGCATGCGCAGCGGCAACACCAAAGAGACCGACGCCACGTGGTCTGCATGGAGCACGGACGGCAAAGGCGCGCCACCGGCTCAGTACGCGCAGATCAAAGCGGAGCTCGGTGCCGGCAGTGCGCTACAGGCGGTGTTCGTGTCGTATTTGGTGCACAACCGCGCGCCCAACATCGAGCATGTCGACGTGCTCGCGCCCGGTTGGAAGGTGGTGCCAAACCAACGTGAAGCGCCGGAGTCGCGCTCGGTCACATTCAATTAACGTCCGTTCGCGCGCTTTTTGGATCGCAGCGGCGGTCAGAACCCCACCCTCGACGAGCGCCCATACGGCAAGCAGAGCTTTGATGTCGGCTTTCGCACCGTCTACGCAT
>JAYTVG010000780.1:0-1213 GCA_043744135.1 Deltaproteobacteria bacterium
GACCGTGGAGCTCGTGCGGACCTCTCGCGAACTGCGCACGTTCGCGGCCAAGATGGGCTTTCACTTGGGCTTTGACCCCAAAGGCGGCAACGGCACCGGCGCCAAACGCAAGTGGCTGCAGCACCTCGGCGCGGCCGCAGCACCCAGCGGCCGCGCTGACGCCCTCGCCCTCGCGAAGTCGCTGTTGCACGCGGGCGTGAAGGCGGCTGAGGTAGGCCGTCGTGTGGCGCGCGGGTGCACGATCGAAGACGCGGTGCGCATGTCGGACGACGCGGATCCGCAACTCAAGCAAGCCGGCCTCGTGGCGCAAGCGCAGCTGCTGTTCCCGCTCGCGTGCGCGCGCATGTCGGCGGTGCGCGGCTTGCTCGAAACCACCTTGCGGGCCGCGGGCTTTCGCCACTTGCTCGAAGCGCTCGCACGCGACCCCGACACCGGTACACAGCTGCTGCAGGGCCTCATGCTTACGCCCGCGCTCACGCATGTGCTGGTGGCCGAGGCGCCGCGCGTGGTGGGGCTGCTGCACCGCGCGCGCGAGCTGGCTCACTTGGAAAGGGGCGCCCGCGACCTGGCCGTGTGCACAGCCGACGATGCCGCGCTCGCCGTGTTGGTGTTGGCGTCCGTCGACGGCGTTGAACCGCTCGCGGGCGACCGCATCGCTGCGCTCGAGCTGCATCAAGAACACGACGCGTGGGTGGCGCACGTGCGCAAACTGCTCGCGCTGCTGACACAAGCCGACGAGGGCTTGCCGCGCGCTTCTTTAGACGTGTTGCGCGCGGTGGCGCTGGGCGCGGACGCTGCACGTTTGCCCAAGCCGTGGCCGCTGGTCGGTGCGGTCACCGATCGCCTCAGTGCGCTCAAGGCCCGGGTGCCGCTCACGGCCCTCGACGACGGCTTGGGTGCACTCGTGCCGCAAAAAAATCTGCTCGCAGGCCCAGCGTGCGGGTTGGTGTCGGTCGCGCAGCTGCGGTTGCGGGCGGCCGGCTGCGCGCGCGCCACCGACGAGGGTGAGGCGTTCGCGGAGCGGTTGGGGTCGACCGTGGTGAGCCTGTTTGACCTGATGCGCCCGCCGCCCGCGATGGACGGCGGCACCCCTCACACCCGCAAGGCGCGTCGCAAAGCTGCCTTCGACCTGGCCATCTCGGCACGATCGGATGTCAGCGCGGTCGGCATTGAAGCGCTGGTGGTGGACGCGCTGGAACGCGCGCGCGGCGTC
>JAYTVG010000781.1:0-1210 GCA_043744135.1 Deltaproteobacteria bacterium
CATCATTCGCTCCGTCGGGTATTTGCGTTGCAGGACGTCGTCTTCAAAAACAGCGCATGAAGATCGTCAAAGAGCAGCGATGCCCGCTTAAGCCGCTCGTTGTCGTCGTTGTGAAGCGCGACCGCATCGATCATGGCTGCCACGCCGCCTGTCTCGGGACGATCGAACCTACCGTCTTTGACGTCGATGTCGTGCACGATCTCGGCGATGGCGGACAGTCCCTCGTCGGCGACCCCGGTGCGTTCAAGCAAAACCTCAAAGGTGCACTTGTCGCCTTCGTGCGTGAACACTTCGACGTCACCGCGGTTCGCGATGTCGAACATGTCAAAAAGAATCTCGCTATCCTTTGGCTTGTACCCGTTTGACGCCACCAGCTTGAACGCTGCGTCGCTGTCGATGAAACGTTTGATCAGCCAGGCGCACGCAAGGCGATCCACCTTCATCTTTTCGCGCGTCACCCAGGTGCGCCCCTGATAGCTCGTCGCTGTCGGTGTTGCCTCACTTGGCGCGTCCTTCGCAAAAGCCTCCAGCTTTTGGAGCAACGCGACCGCCCGGGATTTGCCGTGCGTGTGGAAGAAGTCGATGCGCGAAAGCTGATCGAAGCGCGTGCGCAGGCGCGCCACCCCCCCGCCTGCGCCAGCGTCGACGGTGCGGCGCAAATCGGCAACCAGCTCTTGCCATTCAGGTTCCCGCGTGGCGCGAAAGAGCGCGATGACATCGTCGTCGCTGTGGCCGCCGACGAAGTTGGCTTCGCAAATGGTTGCGTCGCCACCGTCGGCAACGATTTCTTTGCGGAGCCATTGAAAGTCCTCGAGCTGCTCGTCGCGCAGCGGAAGCACGTAGACGGTCTGCTTGAGTTGCACCGCGCCGATCTTGTGCAAACGGCGACCGACCTTCACCCGCAGGTACGCGGGCGTGGGAGGGAGTTGATGAATGAAAAGGAGCCAGCCGTCGGCCACGACGTCAGCCCATGCTCTTGAACACGAGCACACAGCGGGCTGGCAGGGTCAGCGACGCGTGACCGGAGAACTTGCTAGCAGCGTTGCCAACGAGGCCGATGGCCTGTTGCCGCAGCGACCGCTCCAGTTGCGCCTTGACGTTTTGTTGTGGTGCAACCATGACGAACCGTACCGCGCCCATCATGTGATGCATATGAATCTTTCGATCGCTTGAGCACCGAGGGCCGCACGAGACGACAGCTCGATGACGA
>JAYTVG010000782.1:0-3849 GCA_043744135.1 Deltaproteobacteria bacterium
CAACTCTGCGCGCATCGCTTGCAGCGGTCGAGGCGGAGCGCGGCACGTTTGAAGAACAGCTCGCCAACCAACTGAGGGAAAACGCTGAGCTGTCAGCCGCGTTGTCTGACGCCTCGCAACACCTGCAGACGCACCAACAGCGCGCTTTGGGGTTGGAAGGCGAGATCGGCCAACGCGAGGGACGCATCGCCGCGCAAGCGCAGGTGCTCAACAAGGCTGAGCAGCAGCTGCAGGCAAAAGACGCCGAGCTGTTGGAAAAAAACGAAGAGCTGTCCGACTTGCGCGAAAAGGTCGACGACGCCCGCGCCGCGATCGACGAACGTGCCAAGTGGCTCGCCACGCGCGAGCAAACCATCGCAGAGCTCAAGGGGTTGCTTGAAGCCGAGCGCAAAGCCAAAGACGACACACAAGGCGACGCTCAAAAACTGCAGCAACAATCCGCCGTGTTGAAGAAAAATTTCGACGACCTGCGTGCCCGCTTGGAAGACCGCGAGCGGCTCTTGCAGGCGCAAGGACAGCATTCGCAGGCTGAGATCGAACGCGAAAGCAACCGCGCTGAGCGCGTCGGCGCCGAGCTGAAAGAGGCGCGCGCAGCGAATGACGCGCAGGCAGCAGAACTCGCGACGTTGCGCGCCGACGCGGCCCGTCTCCCCGAACTGCGCGCGAGCGAGGAGAAGCTGCGCGGCGACGCACAGAAATTGCGGCAGTTCGCAGAGCGCGCCAGCAATGACACCAAGGCCTCGCGCATTTTGTTGGAGAAGACCGACGCCGCGAAAAAACTTGCGGATACCGACGCCGCGCGGCTGCGCGCAGAGCTCGACGACATCCGAAACGCGCAGCGCCAGGGCGATGCCTTTGTGACGCAGGCGCGCTTGGAGGCTGAACAACGCAGCGCGCGCATGCGGGAGCTCGAGGCGCAACTCACGCGAGCGGTCGCCGCCCGCGATGCGAGCGAGCGCGCGCGTGCCGAAGCAGAGAGTGAAGCACAGCGCGTGCGTGCCAACGCCGACGTCGGTGCCGCGGGCGAGCGCGACGCGCTGCAAGCCGAATTGCAACGCCTCACCGCGGAGCTGACGGCTGCCAAACGCGCGCAAAATGACGCCGTCGCGACTGCCAAACAAGCGCGCGCTGAGGCCGATCAAATTAAGAAGCTCGCGGCAGAAAAAATCCGGCAGGCGCAATCGGCGCCACCGCGCACGCTGCCAAAACCGATCGCACCGCCGAGCACACAGGCAAACGCCACCGCCGTGCACACGCTGCCGCCGATGGCGTTTCCTGGCTCGGTCGGGCTCGCGCCACCCGCGGGCGCGACGAGCCCTGGACTTTCGAGCCTGCCGTCGTTACCGAGCGGGGCCAGCGACGGTGCCTTCGAGGCCGAAGAGACTGTCGTTGTCGATAAGGTGGTCGTTCCCCTCGAGGCGCGGGGCCCCAAAAGCCAGCCGTAACGATCTCCGCCTACGCGTCCATCCACGGAGGCTGCGCTCACGACAGCGATATTGCTACGCACCGAGCCGAGACGGCACTAGCCTCACGCCGTGCGGATCGTGAACTTCGTCGAGCGGGCGTTTTCGGTCCCGCACCTCATCGCGCGGCCGGCGCTGTTTGCTGCGTGTTGGCATCTGATCTTCGTCGCGTGCGTGACGGTCATCAAAAGCGGCACCAACGCGTTGTTCTTGGCGCGCGCGGACCCACGTCAGCTGCCGTTGTTGTACGTCGCGGTCGCGGTGACGGTGGCGTTGAGCACTGCCGTGTTGGCTCGCCTCCTCACGCGGCTACCGGCGTCTTTGGTGTTGACAGTGGGCGTGGTGGCGAGCGCCGTTGCGGTCGGCGTGTCGACCCTCGCGGCTGCGTATCATGTGCCGGGTGCCGCCGCCGTTGCCTACGTCGTGGGCGAAGCCGCAGCGACGAGCGGGAGCGTGTTGTTTTGGGCGCGCCTTTCCGATGCATTTCACACGCGCGATCAAAAAAAGGTCGTGGGTTTGGTCGGTGCTGGCGGCATGCTGGGTGCGGCGATTGGCGGGTTGGGCATCCGCTTGGTCGCGCAACACGTTGGCGTGGTCGGCCCGATGTTGGCGGCCGCGGTGTTGTGGGTGGTGACGCTGCCGATGCTACGCGCACTGCGCGCACGGGCCGGCGGGCGCGACGACGGGCGGCCCGCGAGCTTAGTGCCGGCGGTGCGCTATTTGTTGACGCGCGGCTACCCGATCGCGGTCGCCGGGTTGGTGGTGTTGTTGGCCGCGCTTGGCGCCGGCACCGACTTTGTCTTTCGCACCGCAGCAGCCCACACCCGCACCGAAGCGGAGATGGCGGGATTATTCGGCTTACTCAACACGGCCGTCGGCATCGTTGTGGTGTTGTTTCAAGTCACGCTGACGTCGAAGCTGCTGGCGCGCGTCGGCGTGTTTGTGTTCATCGCGATCGTGCCGATGTTGCTGGTGGGCACCAGCGTCGTGAGCTTGCTGCTCGGGCCGGATTCGCCGCATGCATTCGCGTTGGTGTTGTTGATGAAGGGCATCGAAATGGCGGGGGCCTATTCGCTGCATCAAACTGGCGTCGCGCTTTTGTACAACCCGATGCCGGGCGAGTTGCGCAGCCAGGTGCGCACGCTCGTCGATGGGGCCGTCAAAAAAATCGGTGCAGCGTTGTGTGGCTTGTTGCTGGGTGCGCTCGCAGCGCTGCGACCGGATTTGGTTGGCGCGTGGCTGGTGGGGGCGACCGGCTTTGGCTTACTCGTGCTGTTGCCCCCGCTGCGCACGCGCTACCTGCACGCGTTGAGCGAAAAGCTCGGCAACACCTCGGCGCGAATGCGCCCGGGCGCCATCGACACCTCGGACCGCGTCACGCAAGACGTATTGACGGGTGCGCTGCTGTCGCCGGATCCGCAAAGTGTACTGTCGGCGCTCGACGCCCTGGGGCCGCAGTATAAATTATCGAGCGTGCAGATGAGCACGTTGGTCGAACACAGCGACGAGCGGGTGCGCATTCAAGCGCTCACACACGCACCGCTCGTCGCCGACGACGCTTTGGTTCAGCGTTTGGTGCTCATCGCGCGCGTCAGCGGCCCCCGACGACCGCGTGCGGAGGCTGTGCGGGCCTTGGCACGTCTCAAGCGTGTCGACATCGCCGACCTGCTGGTGACGTTTTTGGCCGAAGACGAGCCTGGGGTGGTCGCGGCCGCCATTGAAGGCGTCATGTCGAGCGTGCACGCCGCGCGGGCCCAAACGCGCCTCGACGCACTGTTGGTGGACCTGCCCTCACGCACACCCGCGTGGCGTCGCGAAGTCGCCCGCTTGCTCGGCCGCTTGGATGAGCCGCGTTACGACCAGGCGCTCGCGCAGCTCATCGATGACGACGACGTGACCGTTCGCGCCCTCGCCATCGACGCCGCTGGACGCGAACACCACGCGGCGCACGTGCCTTTGCTTATCCAACAGCTCGGCGATCGTGCAGTGCGTTCGCGCGCGGCGACGGCGCTGGTCAACTATGGGGATGCGGCCGTCGACATGCTGTCGCTGGCGCTAGACGATCGCGCCTCGCCACTCGCCCCGCGCGTGATGATTCCACGTGTGTTGGCGCGCATTCAAACCCCTGCAGCCGCGCGCGCGCTGATCTTTTCAAACCCGAAAGACGACGCGTATTTGCAGCAGCGTATCGCGGGTGCGCTGGTGCAGATGGTTGAGGTGGAGCCGGGGCTGTTGATTGACCGCAAGCGTGTTGATGAGGCGATCGGCCGCCGCTTGGTGGCGTATGCAGCGTATGACGACGCGCACGCCGACCTTGAGCCCGACCCCTCCGTGCACTTGCGCTTGCTTAAGCGCGCGGTCGCGGAGCGCCGCCAACAAAATCTGA
>JAYTVG010000783.1:0-3848 GCA_043744135.1 Deltaproteobacteria bacterium
CGCGTGTATTACTGATCCACCTTATAACATTGCGAAGGATCGAAAAGGTCTGTCGTGGGCATTTTCGTCGCACGTGACCATTGATTCAGAATGGGATCGGTTTTCGCACAAAGACTACGAAGAGTTCACCACGTCCTGGCTCAAGGAAATTTGTCGGGTGACCAAAGAAAACGGTAACATCTTCATTTTTGGTAGCTATCACAATATTTATACGATTGGTGCAATCGCTGCCAGGCTCGATTTGCGCATTATTAATAGCATCGTTTGGGCGAAACCTAACGCTCAGCCGAACATCACCTGTCGCATGTTCACAGAGAGCACGGAACAAATCCTATGGCTGTGCAACAACACCAACAAAAAAGCCAAGAACTGGACTTACAACTACCAAGACATGAAGGAGCTCAACGGCGGCAAGCAGATGCGCAACTTCTGGGAGATCCCAGTGACGCCGGCGCGCGAGCGGGTCCATGGCAAACATCCGTCACAAAAGCCGCTGCGGCTGATGGAGCGGCTCGTGTTGGCGGGGACGAACCGAACCGATCGCGTCTTGGATTGCTTCGCGGGATCCGGTTCGACGTTGCTCGCTTGCGACCGCTTGGACCGGCGCTGGGTGGGGATTGAACGCGACGGCGAATATTGCGGCATCGCGCACAAGCGCATCGATGATGAACGACGCCAACGGAGGCTGCCGTTTCAATAGCGCCGCCTCGCGACGCGTCGAGGTCTGCCCATCAGCAGTGGTGGCGGGAGTCGATTACGCTGCGCTTGGTGGTGGCGGGCCTTTTGCCGTTGCTGCTCATCGCCGTCGGCACCGTCGGCTACCACGGCATCGAGGGCTGGTCGTACTTCGACGCGTTGTACATGACGGTGATTACGCTTGGGACCGTCGGCTTTGGCGAGACACACGCGCTTGGTACGCAAGGTCGCGTGTTCACGATCGGCTTGATCTTGGGCGGCGCGTTTACCATGGCGGCGGCAATCGCATCCATCATCCAGGCGCTCATCTCGGGTGAGATTCGTCGACTGCTCGGGAGGCAGCGCATGCAACGCAATCTAAAGAACCTCTCCAACCACGTCATCATCTGCGGCTATGGTCGCATGGGCAAGCTCGTGTGCGAGGAGTTCAATCACGCCAACCAGGCGTTCGTCGTGATCGACAAAGACGCCGAGGTGCTCGCGCAGTTTGAATCACCCGTCGGCTTCGCGATGCAAGGCGACAGCACCAATGACGACGTGCTCAAACATGCGCAGATCGAAACGGCAAAGGCACTGGTCGTGGTCATGCCGCACGACGCTGACAATCTCTTCGCCACCATGAGTGCGCGCTTGATGAACGACAAGCTCTTCATCGTGGCGCGCGCAGAAGATCCGCACACCGAAGGCAAGTTGACGCGCGCCGGCGCCAACCGCGTGGTCGCTCCGTATCTGTTGGGCGGCGGCCGCGTCGCGCAAGCGGTGTTGCGCCCCGCCGTGTTGGACTTCATCGACCTCGCCACGCGCACCCAGCATATCGAGTTGCAGATGGAGGAGACGGAGGTGGATGCGACGAGTCAACTCGCTGGCAAGAAGCTCTCCGAGAGCATGAACCGCGAGCATCGCGTCATCGTCGTCGCGATCAAACGCAAGGGCGGCAAGATGGAGTTCAACCCCGGTGGCGATACCCGCATCGACGGCGGGGACACGCTCATCTCGCTCGGCCACCGTCACGACCTCGATCGCTTAGAGAGCCTAGCTGGCGTGCGTTAAGGCTTACGCCATGATCTCAGGCAGCACGCCACCGGGCAAAGACGGATCACCGAAGTCATCCAACAGGTCACCGTTTTGGTTGCGCAATCCAACAGCGCTTCCGAGGGTGTTGAGTAAGCGGCGGTGCGTTTTGACGTCGTCACCGTTTTGCAGTGCAATCATCTCACCCTGGCGCAAAAAACCCGCGCAGTTGCCGGCGAGCACCCACGGCACATTGTGAATCGAGTGTGGCGGGCCAGTGGCTGCGTCGTTGAACCACACGCTTACGCCGCGGTTGAGCAAGCTGTCACCGTCGACGCCGGGCAATGCGTCCAAGCGCTCAAGCAAGTGTCGAAAGGTCTGCGCAAACTGACGGTCGACGTAGTGGTGCAACAAGTCGGCGTCCGGGATCGGCGCACCGTCGTTGCCATGCGAGAGCTGGCGGTGCGAAAGGTAGTGGTAGTTCTCCATCAACTCGCCGGTCGCGAGGTTGCGGTAGCGCGTGAAGCCGTCGTTGCCGCAGCCGACTTGGATCGACACTGCGCGCGTGTGTCCGCACGACACTGCGAGCGCCGCAACGTCCATGTGTAAGCGAGCGGTTTGCAGCGTTTCATCGCCATCGGACGAATCAAAACCAGCGGCGTCGCCCTGCAGCGCAGCCTCATCGTCGGCCGCCATGCGACAGCCCAGCTGCACCTCTAAGTCGCGCACACTCGACAAGTGAAGGTCGAGGCGTTGGCGATCGGTGCTCGACAATTCAGGCCGCGCGATGAGCGTTTGCAACTGCTCGCGCACCAAATCGTTGACGCTGAGTTGGCGCAGCCGCAGACGTTCTTGCGCCTGCGCGCTCAAGCCCGTGTCGCCGCCGACGATGGTCTGGTACGCGGTGTAGGGGTCGTTTATCGACGAGCGGCGCACGTTCGCGTCGCGGTACGAGATACACGAGCCGTTGAGCCAGCCACCCGGTTGCCCCGCGTACAGCACCAGCGACTCGCGTCCATCGGTGTTGAGCTCGACCCCGATGCGATGATCGATGGACTCACCGCCCGCTTCCGAGCTGCCGCCGACACCAGGCACGTACGCTGGCCGTGCCGTCAGCGCTTGCATCGCGCCCCAGGCGTGGCCGTCGCCGAAATCGAATTCCTGCAAGTTTACGTTGCGCAACACCAATAGTTTTTGGCGAAACGCGCTGAGTTCGTCGAGCGCTCGATCGGCCATGCTGACGTCGGTGAGCGCGCCAAAATCGCGCGGAAAGAAGCGCTCGGGTTCGGTGTCGTACGCTTGCTGGCAGCCGTTGGCTTGGCGAAAAAAGATCGCGTAGGTGTCAGCGGGGATTCCTTGTGCGCGCGCTTTTCGCGGTGTGAACGCCTCTAAAAACGGCAGCGCGAGGGTGGCGCCGCCAAAACCCTTGAGCACCAAGCGGCGGTTGACGCTGCCGAACGTTTTGCGTGTTGTCGTCATGGCGATACTCCAATCTCGGTGGTGCTGCGCGCGGTGAACGCCACGCTTGACACCAGCGTCGCTAGCAAGTCTTTAAGACCGGCGCCGTCGTACGAATCCGCGGTGAGCGCTGTGACGAGCCCGGCATCTTGCGCTGCACCTGGACGGCCGAGCGTCGCTTCGAGCCAGTGCTGCGCGAAGCAGCTGTGCAGCGTGTCGTTGTTGACGAGCTTGTCGGTCAGGTCGAGCGCGTCTTGCACCGCCACCGTTTCAGCACCGATGGTTGCCGAGGTCGCGGTGTCGATCGCCTTGCCGTTGTCGACGGTCTGCACTGCACCCGTGGCGTCGTACATCTCAAACGGAAAGCCTAGAGGGTTTATCGATGTGGTGTGGCAGCCCTCGCAGCTGCTGCCGACCGCTTGCGTGTGCAGCTCGACGCGCTCGCGGTTGGTGTGCGTGCCGTCGTCTGCAGGGAGCGGCGGGATATTCGCAGGCGGCGCCGCGATGGGCGCGCACAACAAGCGCTTACCGACGAACACGCCGCGGTGAATCGGGTCGGCATCGCGCGTGGTGGCGTTTTGCGCGAGAAACGCGATGTGCGTGAGCAAGCCGCTGCGCGTGCTCGGGTCGAGCTGCACCGGTTCGAAGGCGGCGCCGAAATCTCCCGTGAGGCCATAGATGGC
>JAYTVG010000784.1:0-1207 GCA_043744135.1 Deltaproteobacteria bacterium
CAGCGACGACGACAAAGATCCGCACCATGGTGGGTGAGTCGCACACGCAAAAGGCTTGGACAAGGCCCGTTGCGGCGTGCCGCGGTCGTTTGCCGGGTCGTTTTCGGCCGCGTGCGGGTAGTGTGGCGTATGGCCGAAAAAGCTCCGCCCGCTCGCCTCAAACTCGCGCACAAACTCGCGTATGCGTGCGGCAACGCCGGCGTCATCATCGGCCTGCAGCTCATCGGCACCAACCTGCTTACGATGTACCAGCCGCCGACGGGTCACGGCGTCGCGCGCATGCCGCCGTTGGTGTTTGGCATCGGCACGTATTTGATTGTGAACGTGATCGCGCGCGCCGCCGACACGCCGTTTGACCCCTTCATTGCCAACTTGAGCGACCGCAACACCCAGCGCTTCGGGCGGCGGCGGTTCTTCATGCTCATCTCCGCGCTGCCGTTGTCGGTGCTGACGGCCGCGGTGTTTTTTCCGCCTTTTGCGGGGGCGGCGCACGGCAACGTCGTGTGGCTCGCGCTGCTGCTCGCGGCCTATTTCTGCGTGTTTTCGACGTACGTGGCACCGTACCTCGCGTTGCTGCCCGAGCTCGCGCCCGACAAAGACGACAACACCGTGCTCGCGACCATGCTCGCTGCGGCCGCGTTAGTGGGCGGACTCATCGCGACTGTCATTGGGCCCGCGCTGTTTTTGCCTCCCGACGCGACCGATCGCGCGCCGCTGCAAACGATGGCGGTGGCGTTGTCGCTCGCGAGCTTCGTGTTGATGGCGGTCCCCGTCGTGTTCATCAACGAACGCAAACTGGTGCCACGCGAGGAGGGGATCGCCGCCACCCACATGGGACTGCTCGACTCCGTCAAAGAGACCTTTCGCGAGCGCGCATTCATCCCCTACGTGCTGGGCATGAACCTGTTCTTTTTCGGCTTCACGGTGATGCAGACCGCGACCCCGTACTACATCGAGGTGCTGTTGCGCCGCCCGCTGCAAGAGCAAGGCAACGTGATGATGCCGTTGTTCGCCGTCGGTGCGGTGGCATTTCCACTCATCGTGGTGCTCGCGAAGCGCTTCGGCAAGCGCGCGCTCATGATCGGCGCCAGCATCGCTCTTGCAGCGCTCATTGGCATCGGCATTCCGTTGCTGCAGCCATCCAGCGGCGATGACAGCGCGATGTGGGCGGCGCGCGTGTTTTTCGGCGTGTGTGGCGTGCCCGTCG
>JAYTVG010000785.1:0-3845 GCA_043744135.1 Deltaproteobacteria bacterium
CTGTGCGCGGTGGATACGCGCGCGCATCTCGACGCGACGTTTGCCGCGCTGCAGCGCGCCGGGGTGGTGACGGCGCGCGCGGGCGCGTACAAGCCGCGCTCCAGTCCTTATGACTTTCAAGGATGCGGTGCGGCGGGCCTGCGCGACATTTTCGACAGCGCAAGCGCGCATGGCATCAAACTGATTGCGATCGAGGTGCTGCACGAGCGCCACCTCGATGATATCAAAGAAGCGTTACGCGTGACGTCGTCGAGCGCGTCGGTGCTGTTGCAGATTGGCACCCGCAACACGCAAAACTTCGAGCTGCTGCGCGCGGTCGGGCGCCAGCAGGAATTTCCGGTGCTGCTCAAGCGCGGCATGGGCATCACGCTGGATGAGTCGCTGCTGGCAGCTGAGCACATCGCGTATGCCGGCAACACGCGCGTGGTGTTTTGCCTGCGCGGTGTGCGCTCGCATCTGGCGGCACCGCACCGAAACCTCGTCGACTTTGCGCATGTGCCCACCGTCAAGCGCCTGACGTGCATGCCGGTGTGCGCGGACCCATCGCACGCTGTCGGCGCACGCACCAGCCACCACGGCCTCGACGACTTACACCACGCCAGCGCGCAGGCGGTCATCGCCGGCGCCGACATGCTGCTTGTGGACGTGCACCCGCAGCCCGCACAAGCGTTGTGCGACGGTGCGCAAGCGCTCACGCTTGAGGAGCTGCCGCGTTTTTTTTCGGACGTGCATGCTGTGCGCGCTGCCGCAGTGTTGCGCACGCATGCCGCGCCAGTCGTGTCGGATCTGCACGCCGTGCGCGCCCACTTCGATGCCATCGATGCGCAGCTTTTGGCGCTGCTCGCCCAGCGCCACGCCGCCGCGCGCGCCGCCGCCCACCACAAAGGCGCGCTGGGATTGCCCATCACGGACCTGGCGCGCGAGCACGCTGCTGCGCGCGCGCGTGCCGCCATCGCGCGCGCACTTGGCCTCGATGACGACGTGGTTCAGCAAATCTTTGCGCCGATCGTCGCCGCATCAAAACGCGCCCAAGCAGACCTGCTGGCCGCCCGCTAAGGCGGGCTTTAAGGCGATGGCGGTGCGGCGCAGGCGTCGACAAACGCGTGCAAAAAGCCGCCGCCGGCGAGCGACTGCGGCACAAAGAAGCCCAGCTCGCCCAGCAGCCCGGGCCCGCCGAGCATGATGCGTGCGTGCGGTGCGGCGTCGCCGGCGATGGCCTGAGGCCGCCCGACCGCACCCAGTGCGGCGCGTCCACGCGTGCCCACGTCGCAGGGGCGCTCGTGGCACAGCGGCACCGCGGGTGTGTCGCGCATGTCGAGCGGGAACACGCGGCCATCTTCGCCGATGATCCACGCAAATGGATCGTCGCAGCTGGGCCCGTCCGCGTCGTCAGCGAAGCCGACCGGTGCGCCGGGGACCGGTGCGACATCGAGCTCGACCAAGGCGTTGGCGCCGTCATAACCCAGCACGCTAACGTCGCCACTTTGACGGTTGGCCACCAACAACACCGGTTGTGAGGTGCCACCGTCACAGTGCAGCAGCGTCGAGCGGCTCAGCGCCACGGGCTCGCGACCTACCGCGATTTGCGTGCGCGCCATCAACGCGCCCAAGGTCTCCACACCCGCGCGCTCGGCGCCGGTGAGCTGAGCCGCGGTGGCAGACAGCACGCGATCGTTTTGCGCATCGGCAATGATCAACAGCGGGCTGCTGATGCCATCCGCGTTGTCGAGCGCTTCGACATCGCGCAAATCGACGGCGCCATCCAACGCCGCACCGACGTCAAAGCAAGCGCCACTGCGCGGCACCGCAGCGATACCCGGTCCCGTAAAAGTCGTGCCTACAACCGCGTCGCAGGCGCCGCCAACGCCGCCAGCGAACAGCGAAAGCCGGGTAACGTCATCGAGCGCGTCAAGCAAACCACCCGCGCCCACCGACGGGCGCTCCTCAAACAACAAAAAGCCGCTGCGGTTGAGCAGCACGTACGCGTCGGCTGGGTTTGTGCCCGCGCTCGACAGCACGCCTGATGGCCGCCCCAAATAGCTGATCGCTTGCACAGCACCCGCGACATCGATGTCAAACGGCAGCGTCGGGTTGATGGCGTTGCTGACGACCTCGTCTGCGTTGGGCGTGGCGCCGGCCTGTTCGCCGACGTAGAGCTTTAAGATCGCGGACTTTTTGTCGGCGCTGCTGCGGCGCACTAAGCGCACCCAGCTGCCCGCGGCCAACGCCGTCACGGCGCGCGCGTCAGGTGGTGCATCAGCGAACATCGACGCGGTCATGGCGTCGCTGGCGTTGCCGTCGGTGCCCGCGGCATCTTGCGTCACGTTCGCGGACAGCGCAGCACCTTGCAGCGCGTCGGAGCCGTCCCCCAACACCAGCATACTGTTGTCGTCGACGGCGACGAAGCGACCGCCGCTGACCACCGTGAGCGCCACGATGTTGTCGCCGCCACCGTCGTACGCGGCACCGCTGGCATCCGCCACTGGCAACAGCGTGCCAGGCACCAATGAGACTTGCGCGTCGCCTGCTGCGGCCGCGCCGGTCACCCGATCGGGCAGCGACAGCGCCGTGCGGGTCGCGCTGTCGATGTTGTGTTCGGCGAGCACGCGCACCCGGTAGTCCGCGAAGCGTTCAAGGGCATGCACCAAGCCATCGGGTCCCATCACCCCCACCACCTCGGCGCAGCGGGCCTGCTCGTGCGTGAGTGTCGGGTCGAGCAGCGCAAACTGCGAACATAGCGCCGCACCGCAGGTGTCGTCGGTGCGCGTTTGGTACAGCTCGCTGTGTTGCTCAAGCAGCTGCGCGGTGTACGCGCAGCCGCCGTTGTCGGGGTCCGCGGGCGGGTCCGCCCAAGGAAACTGCGTCAGCACCGCGTCGCTCCACTGGCCAAACGGCGCGCGCACCTGCAAGCGAAAAGTGATCGCCGCACTGGCGATCGAGCCGCGGCAATCGTCAGCCACCGCCTCGGGCGCGCGAAAGCCCGCATCCACACCGCCGCTGGCATACATATCTTGCGCCAAGGTGCCGGGCACAGCGATGCCGCCAAACGCCACAAACATGCGCGCATCACCGGAGGCCTGCACGATCTCGACATCGGGCGACGCGGGCGGCACCACCACCACCACCACGACGTCACGCAGCGCTGCACGACACTGCAGTGCCGGTGAGCGCGTGCGACCCGCGAGCAACGGTGGGGCGACCAACGGCGTGATCTCGTAGCCCGACGCCGGCGGCAGTCCCTTGAGCGTAAATGCACCCTCAGGCCCCGACACGGCCGTCAGCGCCTGCCCGATCGCCGACACCGGGATGCCCGCAAGCGGCGCGCCGCTTTGATCGCGCACCAAGCCGCTGATGGAGGTGCCCTCACTGCGGCGCTCAGTCGACGCGGATGGATCGCAAGGGTTGTCGGGCTGCACACACGCCGACAACACACTCAAAAGCACCACCGCGACGATCGTTGCACCCTGCAGCGACCGTAGGACACAACCGTTGAAACGCATGCGCATCCAGCTATCGAAGCACGCCGCGCGCCAACACGCCAATTGCAGCTGTCACGCGCAACCATCGCGCAACCATCGCGCAACCATCGCGCAAGCATCGCTGCGCTGCGGTGCCGACATCGCAGCTGCAGCGCTGCGATCGCAGCTCACCGACAGCTACGCATCAGCGCCACCGCGGACTCGCGCTGCACACCGACAAGCACGTGTTTGTGCAGCAATCCAAGTGTGCCACCGACATCGCGCCGCTCCAAAACCACCGTCAGCTGCGCTGGGCTCCCCCGGCAGCTGCCGTGCAGCACCACGGTCGCGTGTTCGGAAAAGCTCTGCACAGCGCCTAGCGCGGAC
>JAYTVG010000786.1:0-3845 GCA_043744135.1 Deltaproteobacteria bacterium
GTTGACGGCGGGTGCGGTCGCGTCGTTGGTCGGGGGATCGACGACATCGCCGAGGTGGATGATGCGCGATGTCGTGGTGACGACGTTGCCGCCAACATCGCGCGCCCGCACTGAAAACGTCCGATCGCCAGAGCCGACTGCGAGGGTCCAGGTCCGCGACGCTCCGGAAACGGTGCACGTGACGGCGCCACCGCTGCCGGAAAACGGACACGGAAATACGCTGCCGCCGTTGAAGTCCCACAGCAGCTCCGTTGCCGCGAGTCCGACGTCATCGGTGGCGGTGGCGGTGATCGAGATCGTGGTGTTGGCGCCGAGGTTGGCGTTGTTGGCGGGGCTATTGATGGCGACGGTGGGTGCCACTGGGTCGTTGACGGGGTCGACGGGCGTCGAGCTGCCGAGTTTGGCGATGAGCACCTCGACGCTATTTTGCGACGGCCGTCCGCAGTTGCACTGGCGCGGCTCGAACTCGCCGCATTGCGCGTCGACGTCACGGAAGGTCTTTTCGCCGCAGCCGCCCAGGTACGTCATCGGATCGGGGCAGTGAAATTCATGGTCGAGCGAAAAGGCGTGCGCGATTTCTTGTGCCGCCGTCTCGCAGATCGCTTGCGGGTTGTTACCGTAGACGTCGGCGAACGCGTACACGATCGCGCGCGGGATAATGTTGCAGTTGAAGCTGTCGATGGGGGCGACGCCGCCCACGCCGTTTGGCAGGCCCACGTCGCCCGGCGAGCCTGCGATAACGGCCTCGACGTACTCACCGCTGGACGGTTCCGTCTCCACCATGACGACGTTGTAGGGCTCAAACATGGTCGTCAAACAGCTCACCATCTGCTGCCAGGACGCGTTGCCGTAAGGATATGCGCCAATGGACGAGGGCCCATTTGGGACGATCGATGTGTTGTTGCTCGAGTTGTCGGGGCCGGGCGTGTAGGTGCCGCCGAAGCGATTTAGATAGATCGGCAGCGGTGGCTCGCCGGGTCCCGCGAACGCCACCTCGCGCGGCACTTCATGCGCCGAGTTGACTGCACCGCTGCGCGCGAGTTGCTCGTGGCTCATCGGCATCGCGAGGCCGCGCGGCCGGTCCGCAAGCTTGTCGGCAGCGACGTCGCCGTTGGCGTCGCAGTGCTCGGCACGACACGCCGACAGTGTGCACAGCGCCGCGACCAAAGCAGCACAGGCGCATCGCAATGCGCGCGCGCTGCCATCGTCCGACTGGTTTCGAGGGTGCAGCCGCATCTCGCCTCCGCTTCAAAAGGTCTCGTGCATCTTGTCGTGCGCATGTGGCGTGGCGCCATCGGACGATCAGGGGGGCGTGCGACCTGTCACGCTGGGGCGCCCTCCGTGCAGCGGCGCCGCGGCGGGTCGCGCGCTTGCAGGCGAACGCAATGCACGGCAAGCAAAGCAAGCGCTCGGTGAACTTGCAAGCTAGACGAGCGATTTCATCGACCTCATCAGAGTTGGACGCTGAGATTTTCGGTCCTCGGGACGTCAACAGGTATTTCTCTGCTGATCGTCCGCGTCGGCGATGTACAACACGATGCGTCGAGGCTAATCGACTCATTTCCCGCACAGGCTCGACGAGTTGCGCATGCACCCAACCACCAACCTCGACGCCCGCTACGATCCTTGGAACCCAGCGCGGGAGCCCTCAATGCTCAAGCGCGCTGCTTGGGTGGCGCTGAGCATTGTTCAGTTTATCTGGATGGCGTCGTTCATCATCTGGATGTTTTTTTACTCGCTGACGATCGCCGCCATCACGTGGAGGACGGAGCCGGCGATGGGCACGGCGCGCACCTTTTTTGGCCCCGTCAACATTCCGCTCGGATTTTCAAAGCTGACGATTGCGGGACGCGAGAATTTTCCGCTGCGGCCGCCCTACCTCATCATGATGAACCACCAATCGATGGCCGACATCATGTTTGGCTGGATGGCGCCCTATCACGCGGTGCGATTTGTCGGCAAACGCGCGTTGATGTTTGTTCCCGTCATCGGATGGGTGATGTGGGCGTTTGGAATGGTTGGCATCGATCGCTCAAATGTCGTGCAAGCGACGCGCTCGCTCAAAAAGGCCGCGCTTATCTTGAAGCAAAAACGGCGCGTCATCATGGTGTTTCCGGAGGGGACGCGCACCAACGACGGCAAGATTGGCGCGTTTAAAAAGGGCGTGTTCGTGTTGGCGATTCACGCTGGCGTGCCGATCGTGCCGATAGCGATCGAGGGTGCCGCGGTGATGGTTCCCAAGCGCGGCTGGCGCCCGCGGCCAGCACACGTGCGCATGAGCGTCGGCAAGCCTATCGAGACCGACGGTCTGTCGGAGAACTCGCGCGACGCGCTGATGACGCAAGTGCGCGACACCATCATTGCACTTCATGTCGGCATCGGTGGTCGAGGTGGGGCGACGTTGCCCTTGCGCGGCGCCGAGTTGAAGCGCACGGCATGATGGCGATGCCGGCTGCGCACGACAGCGTGCCGTGCTGCCTCGCAAGCATGCGCACGGCAAGCGCGCTGCAAATCCCGCGCGCTGCGCTGGATGATGTTGAGGGCACGCGTGTCCCCGAGGGACTGCCCGCCCTCGTCGACGCGCACGTCCACGTCTTTCCCGATCGCTTGTTTGACGCCGTGTGGCGCTGGTTTGACCAGCATGGTTGGCCGATCCGCTACCGCCTGTACGCGGATGCGGTCATCGCGCATTTGCGCGCGCGCGGCGTCGCGCACCAAGTGTTGCTGCACTACGCACACAAGCCCGGCATCGCGCGCGCCATGAACGCGTTCGTCGCCGAGCTCACAACGCGCCACGCCGGCGTCACCGGTCTTGCGACCGTGTACCCCGGCGAGCCAGGGCAGGTGGAAATCTTGAGCGACGCGTTCGCGGCAGGCCTGCGTGGCGTCAAGCTGCACTGTCATGTGCAGGGGCTCGCGGCGGACGATGCCAGCGTCGCGGATGTGTATAGCCTGTGCCAACAACGCGGCGTGCCGGTGGTCATTCATGCGGGTCGCGAGCCCACCAGCGACGCGCTGCCGGTCGATCCGTACACGATTTGCGACGTGTCGCGCGTCGCCTGGGTCCTGAAAGAATTCCCCAAGCTCAAACTATGTGTGCCGCATTTGGGCGCGGATGAGTTTGACAGCTACGCCGAGCTCATGTGCCGCCACGACACGCTGTGGCTTGACACCACGATGATGCTGGCGTCGTATTTCGACATCCCCGACGTCATGAAGTTTGTGCGTGCGCGACCGCAGCGCGTCGTGTTTGGCACTGACTTCCCGAATTTGCCGTACGCGTGGGATCGTGAGGCGCGCGCGTTGGCCAATAGCGCGCTACCACGCGACGCGCTGCAAGCGATCTGCGCCGACAGTGCGCGCGAGCTGTTCGCGTTGCCCGCCATGGCGAGCGACGTCGTGATCGGCGATCGCTAGCGGGTCTCGACCGACAGCGAAAACGAGGTCGCCGCGGGTGCAGTGGCCGCAGTGAGTGCGCTGGTATCGCCTTGCAAGGTGGCGCGAAAAAACCCCGCCATCAGCCCGCCTGCCAACAGCGGCGCCGTCGACACGTCGACTGCCGGCATCAAGTCGCCGCCCGACTCGCAAGCGTTACAAAACAACCCGCAGGTCGCGTCCAAAAAGTCCGCGTGGCCGACGTCAGCCACGATGACGTGCGTCGAGGGTGACGCGCTCGCCGCAAAAAACTGCACGTGGTTGTCGCCCGCCGGCGCGCACGGCTGGCAAAACGCTCCCGAGCAGGTCTCCCCCAAACCGCTGCCCACGATCAACGACGGCAGCGTGAACGCAAACGGCCCGGCAATGACACGGGTGTCGGCCTGGCCAGGTCCGCCGACGCCGTCGAC
>JAYTVG010000787.1:0-3845 GCA_043744135.1 Deltaproteobacteria bacterium
GTTGTCAAAAATGTTGACTGCGGTGCGCCGGCCGTCTTGGTTGGCGGGCGTGGTGTAACGGATGGGGCCGACGGTCGCTATCTTTTCAAGGTTCGTGAAATCGGTTTCGAATTCGAACTTGCCGGTGATGGCGTAGTCAACGCGCGTGACAAAGCCGTGGCAGCTGCCGCAGGTCTCTAACGACACCGCGGTCTTCAGTTCGTGGCGCTTGGCGTAGCCGCGTTCGCCGCGATCGATGCGGACGCCAAACGGCAGCGCCGTCGAGATTTGGCGGCCGTTGTCGCGCACCGTGCGGTCGACCGGCTCTTCGTTGTGGCCATCCTTTGAATACTCGACGTGACACGCCGTGCAGCCCGACGGCCGCGTGCGACCAAACGGGTTGTTGTTGTTGCGCAGTTCTTCATCCGATGGGTCTTTTGCGCGCGCGTCGTCGACGTTGGGGCTGGTCGTGAAGTCGACAAAGCCGAAGTTGTCGTTGGTGGCCCAAAAGTTGAGCGAATGGTACGCGCGGAAGTTGCGCAATGCGGCGTCGACCGGGTTTGTGATGTCACCCGACGCCTCGACGACGTTTTCGCCCTTCACGTCGAAAAACACGTGCTGAATGGGGCTTTGTCGCGCGACGCCTAAACCTTCGAGCACTTTTTGCACGCGGAGCTCAAGACCGCTGCCAGGCTGCGGAAACGCGCGGTTTTTGTTGGTGCCGATGTACTGCACGACCTCGATGGCGCGGTTGTCGGCCAAGTTTGCCGCATCGTAAAACTTGAGCTTTTGTCCGGTGCGCGTGTAGCCCGGACCCTTTTTGGCGTCGAACTTGTCGCTGCCGTCGTCGAAGATGGGGCCGGCGCGCGCCTCAAAGGCTTCGTCTTCTTCGTCGAGGTTGTTGTCGGTGGGGCTTAGCAGAGCGTCGGAGTCAAACGCATTGTCTTTGCTCAAAAACGCGGCGTCGATGCGATCGTAATCAAACGTGTAGCCGACGCGGCCGATGCGCGGGTTGCGGTCGTCGAAGCGTTGGCCCGCCTCGCTGCTGGAAAAGGCCTGGCCGTACTCGAGGGCTTTGGGCAACTGGGCGTTGGCGTATTCGGCACCCATCGGCACCGCGTCGTGCACGCTCATGATGGAGCGGCGCACGTCGTAGACCACCTCCGCGTGGCAGACCATGGCGGCGTTTGATTGTCGGCTGCTGCCGCCGCACGTCGCTGCGGCGACACGCAGGTCACCTGGGTTTACGAAACGCAGATAGTTCAAGTCGTGGTTCATCTCGGAATCGTGTTGCGCACGCACCGCGTTTCGGCCCTCAGCTAGCGCACCGTTGCCGTCTTCATCGAGCACGCGGCCATCAAAAAATTCACCTTGCTCGTCGACCAAACCCTCGCCTGTGTCATCGATGCCGTTAGGCCACCACATCTCGGGATCGTGCGGCAGCACGTGGCTCTTTTTCAGGATGATTTGGTCGCGGATGTTCAAGTCTGCGGGCAGCGTGACGTTGTCGTTGCCACCGTGGCAGTCGACGCACGACAGCGCGAAGTCGGGGTGGATGTCTGTGATCCCCGTGTGGCAGCCCAAGCATGAGCCCCCAAGCGGCGTCTTTTGCTCGACGATTTTCTCGCTGCACCCCGCTGCTGCCAGCATGGACGCGGTGAGGACACAGCATCGAACAAACACGCTACGCATCGTGAAACTCCGCCCAGCGGCGCTGCGCCGCATCACCAATACCTTCGTCGCCGCGCTCAGCTGGACCGAGACGCGCACCGCATGGAACGCTTTTCTCTCTGCCGACAGCATAGGTCAAGCAAGACGACTTGCCGCCGTCGGTCAACCCGACGATGCGGAAAGGTGTGAGCGCGCCATCCGCGCCACAATGCCGCCCCAGCCGCCCGCAGCCGCGCAGTGTGCGGCACCTCACACGTCGGCTCAGACCTCTTCGGCCTCAACGGCGGCGAGTTCTTCGTCATCGGGCTCGTCATCATCGTCGTCGGTACCGAGGTTGAGGACGTCGACATCTTCGTCATCGTCGACGACAACGGCTTTGCCTTCAAGCTCAAGATACTTCGCGCGCTTTTTTTGAATGTTGTTGACGATCTTCGTCACCGTCACGATGTCGCTAGAAAACACCCGGTCCACCAGCTTGGTGTCGGCGAGCAGGTGCAGGGCTTCGTCGATCGCCTGCGCGCTGGTGGCGGAGGAGCGGTTGGGAAACAGCGCTTCCCACACCCCGTGTTTGGTGAGCGGGCGCAGGTGGGTGTCCATGAAGCGACGAAAGTCGCTCCCCGGGCGCAGGTCCAAGCGCTTGCCGCGGCCTTTTTGCGCGCGGTAGGTCTCGTAGTACAGCTCGCACAAGCTGTCGGCGGCCTCTTGGCGCCAGTCGTCGTTGTCGTCGCTGCCGCCACGGGCGCGGGCATCGTCTTCGAGGAGTGCTTTCCAATCAACCATCACGCGGCCTCTTCCACCGGGGCGGCGAAGGTCGCCCGGGCGCGGGAGTGTACACGAAATCGCGACCGATTGAGCAGGTTGTAGCGGTTTCGCGCGCTTTACCGGTTCGGCGTGCTGGTTGGGTCGGATCGGCGCACATCGTTAAGGCCAGGTGATCACCAACGCGGAGCTGCCGACAGCGAGCCACCAGCCCATCGACAACGCGCCGCTCCACCGCGGTGCCGATGTCCTGCGCACGTTTGACGAGGTCGTCGTCGTCAACACGTCCACGTCGCTCGGGACGCCAACACGAAGCCCGCGGTCGCGTCAGGATTCGCTTTGCCAGCCGGGCAGCGCCGCGGCTTGCATCACCCAAGCGGTGAGCTGTGCGTCGTTGACGGCGTCGCTTTCGTAGATGTCGAGGTAGCGCGTGTCTTTGCTCTTGCTGTCACCGGGAGGCGGTGGGCGCAGCGACGCGCCACGAAAAAACGCCACCTTCACGTAGCGCGCAAAACTGTGCGTGCTCAAAAACCAACCGTTGCCTTCGACACCGTAAAACGGCGAGTTCCACTTCACCGCTTTGCGCAGCTGCGGCACCGTGCGCGCGATCAATGCATCGAGGCGCGCGACGACGTCACGCTTCCATCCCGGCAGCGCTGCGATGTAGGCCTGCACGGGCGCATCACCGTCACCCTTGGGGATTTGCGGGTTGCCACCTGCGAGCAGTTTCGCGGGCTTTGTTGCACGCGCTGGCGGCGTCTTTTTGCGCACGGCCTTGTCGGTCGCGCGCTTTTTGGGCACGCGTGCGGCGGCGGTGCTGGGCTTTTTGCGTGACGGCGGTGTTTTCGGCACGATCGATCAGCCTTTGTGCGCGAGGTTGACGGCGACGGCCGCGCGCACCAGCGCTTTGAATGCTTCAGCGTCGACACTTGCGCCCTCGGCCACGTCGACAGCGCGGCGGGTGCCCAGCAAACTGGCGTTAAAGATGCCCGTCGGGTCCGGCACCGCGGCGCCTTTTGCGAACGTGACTTTGACGGCGGCTTTGTACACCTCAAGCGTGAGCACGAGGCCACTGCGCGAATATGTCGGCACGCCAAACGGGTTTGAAGGTTTGATCCACTTGCGCTCTTCGACGAGCGCGGGGTCGCCTTGCAAAATCAACGCACGCATGCGCGCCATCGTCACACTGCGCCAGCCGCCGATGTCGCGGATGCGCTTTTCAATGAACGCTGCCGTGTCCGGCTCAGTGCGCATCGTGGTTGCTGGCTTTTTTGTCGGCGTGGCGGCGGCGGGCCGTGCCGCAGCCAGACGCTTTTTCACCGGCGCAGGCTTTTTGGCGACAGGGCTTTTGGCCGCTGAATGTTTTGCGGCTGACTTCTTTGCGGGCTTTGTCGTCATGGCTTTCGTCATCGGTGCACGTGCGGCATTGCTATCAG
>JAYTVG010000788.1:0-3839 GCA_043744135.1 Deltaproteobacteria bacterium
GACGGGGCGGCCGTCTTGGGCGCGCGCGCGGCGCAGTGCCGCGAGGATGTCCTCGACGCTGGGCGCTTCACCGGTCGGATCGCCGCGCTGCACCAAGGCCACAAGGTTGAGCTGCGCCTTTTGCCAAACCGGATCAAACGCAGCGGCTTTGTCGACGGCGAGATGCACCAGTTCTTCCGCTTTTTGCCCTGCACCGTACACGCCGGGGCGCAAAAACATCACATCCCACGAGTACGTGGTGGCGCGGTTGTCGGCGCTGGCGTCCTTTTTGATGAGCGCCAGTGCTTGGTGCGCTTGCTCGGCCAGCGTCGGCACGCGGTAGTGGCCGGCGCCGTCGTCGCTGCCATCGTCGACGGAAGCGTGGCCGCGTTTGCTGTCGGCGTGGTCGCTGTCGCCGCTGCTGGCGTTGCCGCGCGTGCGTTCCGTGCCGTCGTCGTCACCACTGTCGTTTTGGCCGCCGTCGTGTGCGCCGCCGCCGGCGCCGCGCTTGTTGCCGTCGTCGCCCGCGCCCTGCAGCGCGTCTTCGTCGGCTTCTTCGTCCAAGATGCCAAGCTCCGTGGCGTCTTTGCCTGCGAGTGCGTCGCGCCGGCGCTTTTCTTCGGTCTTGGTGGTCTCTGACTTCAACCCACGCATCACCTTGACGCCTTGTCCGTGGCCGCGGTCGAGCTGTTGGTTGGTGAGGTCGAGGTCTTTGTGGTTCGACTCCGACGTCGAGCCTTTTTTGTTGGCGCCCTCGCCCTTTTTGCCATTTTCGGTCGCGGCTTTGCCTTCCACCTTGGCGTCGTGGGTGGGGGCGGCCCCTTTGATGTCTGAGCTGCTGGTGCCTTCGTTTGGACCGCCGGGCCCGAGCTTGTTGAGCAGCGCATCTAAAAAGTTGGTGTCGGGGGCTGCTTGGTTGACGAGCTCGACACGCTTGTTGGCGCCGTGTGACAGCAAGCTTTGCGCACCCTGCTTCTCAAAATTATCGCGATCGCCTTTCGCGAGCTGGTCTGCCTGTGGTGCTGTCGGCTGTCCGTTGAGCCCAGCGTTTTTGAGCGCCTGCGCGGTGGCGGCGTCAAGTTTGCCTGTGGGCGGCAACCCCTGCGCGGCTTGAAACTGCTTGAGGGCCGCACCCAACTGCACCGCGAAGTCGGCCTTCGACAACGTCGCGGGTGCGGCAAAACCCTGCGCACGTAAGCCACCCGATAAGTTGCTTGCGGCGTCTTGCGTCGACTGGCCGGTTTGCACGAAGCCGTTGTCTTTGAGGCCCTTGTCCAAGCTCGCGGGCAAACCACCTGCACCGGCGCCGCCCGCAGGGCTCGGAGGAACTTTGGAGGCGACGTCGCGGATCGACATGCCAGCATGGTGCGGCACCCGCGCACCCAAACGCAAGCGCCCACCGTCACGCCTGCGACGTGGTTGCGGCGCGGGGCCGGGCGCACCAGCCTATAAAACCATGCCGTCTCCCGACGCCACCCTTGCGGTCGCACAAAGGCCGGTCGCCAGCGCGCGCTTGCTGGCGTTGTGGAAGGTGACGGGCGCGCGCTTGTTGTCGTTGGGCGCAGTGTCGCAGGGCAACCAACTGACGTTGTTCGCCGACGGCGACGATGTCTACGACGCCATGGTGGGTGCGATCGGCCGCGCCTCGCAGCGGGTGTGGCTTGAGACGTACATCTTTGAGCCGGATCGCGTCGGCGCGTTGCTGAGTGCTGCGTTGAGGGCAGCTAAACAGCGCGGTGTCGACGTCATTGTGCTGGTCGACGCGGTCGGCTCGGCGGCGCTTGTCAGCTCGCCCATGTTCAAACAGCTTCGCGATGCGCAGGTCGACGTCGTGGTGTTTAATCCCATGTGGGCGTGGCGCCATCTGCGCCCGGTGCTCCAGCGCGACCACCGAAAGATCCTCATCGTCGACGACGTGGCGTTTTGCGGCGGCATGAACATGAGCGAAGACTACGCGGGGCAGCGCCACGGCAACGGTCGCTTCAAAGACACGCACGCGCTGCTTGAGGGGCCGGCCGCAGCCGACGCCGCGCGGATTTTCGCGAGTTCATTGTACGCAGCGAGCAAGCGCCACGTGGTGGTGCCGAGCGCTACTGCACCGATGCCCTCGGGTGTGGCGGTGCAGCTGCTGCAAAGCGATGTGCCGCGCAAAAAGCGCCACATCCAGCGCGCGCTGTATCAAACGGTGGGTCGATCGCAGCTGCGCTGTTTTTTAACGACGCCCTACTTCGTGCCACCGCCGCGGTTGGTGCGCGCGTTGGTGGCAGCGCGCCGCCGCGGTGTCGACGTGCGCGTGCTAACGGCGGGACTGTCTGATGTGCCCATGGTGGCGATGGCTGCGCGCCACCTGTACGGCAGGTTGCTGAATGCGGGTGTGCGCGTGTTCGAGATGACGGCGCGCACGCTGCATCAAAAAAGCGCCACCATCGATGGCCAACACACCACCATCGGCAGCTTCAACCTCGACCGCTGGAGTTTTGAACGCAATTTGGAGGTGACGTTTTCCACGACGTCCGCCGATGTCGCCCGCCACCTCGAAGCGGTGTTCGCGCAAGATATCGTCGCCGCCACTGAGGTTACGCGCGCCACGTGGAGCACGCGCACGCGGTGGCAGCGCGTCATGGGTTGGCTTGCGTACCGGCTGTTGTGTCTGTAGCCGCCAGATCCACAGCCACATCGTGCTCGACTTTCGCGGGCGAACGGATCGATTGTGCACCTGGAGGTTCATATGGTGGATGACGCACGCTTTGTGTGGTGTGACTTGGAGATGACGGGGCTCGACGACAAGACGTGCTCGATTATCGAAATGGCCATCATCATCACCGACAGCTCCCTGAAGGAGTTGGCGATGATGCAACAAACCATTTGGCAACCCGACAGCGTGCTTGAGTCGATGACGCCGTTTGTGCGCCAGATGCACACCGACAACGGTTTGCTGGCGCAGGTCCGTGCGTCGAAAACCAGCCAAGCGGAGGCAGAACAAGCGGCGGTCGCGTTGGTGTTGCAGCACGCGCCGTATAAAAAAGGTGTGTTGGCGGGCAACTCCATCTGGCAGGACCGGCGCTTTTTGTTACGCCACATGCCGCACCTTGAAGATGTGCTGCACTATCGGCAGATCGACGTCAGCACCATCAAGGTGCTCAGCCGCGCCTGGTACGGCGGCAAGGGCGACGCGCCGGGAAAACCATCGAGCCACACCGCGCTCGATGACATTCGCGCGTCGATAGCCGAACTCGGGTGGTACCGCGACCACCTGTTTTCTATCATGCCCTCATGAACACCTTCATCGACAGTGGGAAATGAACCATGAAGATTCAGACCATCGTCATCACTGTGCTCAGTGCGGTGCTCGGCATCATGACGTCGTTGTTGATGGACGCGCGCGGCCGCATCAGCGCGCTTGAAGCCCAACAGCGGCCGGCTGTGGTCGTAGCGGCAGCGACAGCAACCGACACCACCAACGTCGCAGACCTGCGCGAGCGCATCACAGTGTTAGAGCAACGCGTGTCGACGGCGCCGTCGGCTTGGAAAACTACGGCAGTGTCAACGGGAGCGGAAGTAGCGAACGCCGACGGGGTGCCAGCGCCGGTCGTCGACGCCACCGTCGACGCGCTCAAAGCCAACCCCGCGGTGCAGCAACTGGTGCGCAGCGAGATGGACAAGGCCGAGGCCGATCGCGAAACCGCCCGCACCGAACGCTTCAAACAGCGCACGCGTGAAAAGATCGACACCTTCGCCAAAGACAACGCGCTCAATGAAGAGCAACACAGCCAGATCTTGACGATGGTCGACGCCGAGGTCACGGAGCTGCGTTCCATGTTCAAAGACGCCCGCGACACCGGGGATTTTGCGTCGGCACG
>JAYTVG010000789.1:0-3838 GCA_043744135.1 Deltaproteobacteria bacterium
GGGCCGACCTTGGGCCCCCGGCGGGTCCAGGGCAGCGCCCTGGAAACAAAACAGCTCGACAGCGTCGAAAAAAACCAACGCCACCGGCAAAAAAGCCCCCGCCCACCGGCGAAAAAACCCCGCCCGCCGGCGAAAAAGCCCCCGCCAACCGGCGAAAAAGCGCCCGCCCGCCGGCGAAAACCGCCCGCCCGCCGGCGAAAAAAACTAATGCGGCGCAGCCACAACAGGCACGGGCAAGCCAGCAAACGCGGGGTGCTTGCTCGCACCTCCCGTCAACACGAGTGCAAACAACAGCGGACCAAACGGCTGGACCTCTTTGCCATTCAACAGCACCAGCGGCGTGCCTTCGAGGTGCAGGGCCATGGCGGCGGCGATGTCGTCGTCCATCAACGCCTGCGTCTTTGGACTCGTCTGGCAGTCTTGGAATTTTTTGCCGGGTAGCACCGTCGCTGCGAGCGCGATGAGCTTGTCCGTCGTTAAGCCCTGCTGGTTTTCAAACACGCTCGACTGAAACGCCGCGAATTGCGCGACGTCATCGACGCACAGCTGCGCGCGCACCGCTTGGCAGCGGATGTCCGTGTCCCATTTGCGCGTGACTTCGGGGTTACAGGCACCGTCGAGCGGGAAGAAGTGCGGCTCGATCGAAAACGCGTCCGCGGCAACGAACTTGTGCATCTCCTCCAACGTGTCGTGCAGTGCGGCGCAGTGGCCACACAGCGGATCTGTGAAGTCGACGAACTTCACTTTGGCGTCCGCGGGCCCGATGCGCAGGCGACCGTCGGGCGGCACGACGACGGGGGACGCTTCATACGCAGCCAACAAGTTGCTCATCATCTGGCGCGCTTCAGGCTCAAGGGCCTGCATGAACTTGACGAGTTGCTCGTCGCGCGTGGCGTCACCCGTCCCAGCGCCACTGAAACGATCGGTGGTGGCGGTGGCCGGTGCGGTGGCGGTGGGCTGCGCCGGCGGTTGCGTGGCGGCGCCGAGCGCTTGCATGGCACTTTTGCCGAGGTCGGTGGTTGCGTGCGGTGTGCGCGTCCCGGGCACAAACAACACCGCGTAGGTCGCAAGCGCAATGCCGCCGGACACGACCGCACCCCGGCCCGCTGCGCCAAAGCCTGTTGCCGCAGTCTGGGTCCACGCCAGCATCGACCAAGCGAGCACCACGACATAAGTGCCAAGGCAGCCCAAGCACAGCGCTTTGGCGACGAGGGTGGCGGCAAAAAGCCCGCCGACGCTCGCGACCCCGACGAGTGCCGTGGCCCGCAGCGCTGCGGAGAGGCCGCGCGTCAGGCGGGCGTCGTCGGTGAGCACGGCCAAGCTGAGCGCGAAGGCGACAACGCCCCACACGAGGCCCCAGCCTGCGATGGGGACCCGCGTGACGTCGTGTACGGCGCGCGCAAACGGTGAGTCCCACACGGCTGCGCAATCAAGACCCTTGCCGAGTGAGCAAAACGGCGTGGCGCCAGCGCGGGCGGCGATCAACTCGCCCCATTGAAACAGCGCCCACAGCGACGACAAAAACCCCAGCGCCACGAGGATGGCGAAGCGCGAACGCTGAATCGTTTGGACGGATGACATGCGCAACTCCTGCGAGGGGCCAACGAACCCGTGTGATCTGCCGAATCTGGCGCGCGCAGGCAACCCAGCGTTTTCAACCGTCGTGTTCGTGACCTGCGGCGGGGTTTGGGACTAACCTGAATCACGATGCGCCAGGAAATCGTCGACGCGATTGCGAAAGGAGCGCTGCCCGTGCTCGCGGCGCAAGCGCGGGCGCAGGTTGAGGCCCCCGGCAATATCGTCGAGCTGTTGCTCGGCTTGGGCTTCCCCGCCCGCGACATCATGGACGCGTGCGCGAGCGTCAGCGGCTTGCCTCCAGCCCCTGCCGCGTGGCTCCGCGATCCGCGCCCCCCCAGCGTCGATGGGCTCAACGCCGCTTTGTGTCGCCGCTTGGGGGTGGCACCGCTCGCGTCCGTCGCGGGGCGCTTGTGCTTTGGCTTTAGCGACCCGCAAGTGGCCAAGGGGTCGGGCGACCTCGGGCTGCCGTCGCACACGGCGTACCTCGCGCTGCCAAGTGACCTCGCCAAGGCGCTGTCGCTGCTGCCGTTGGCCGACGAAGGACCCGCGACCACGCTGCACGCAGCGCACCCCCAACCCACCCTCGCTACAAAGACCGTGTCAGGGCGCGGCGACGACGACGACGACGACGAGGCGCGTACCATCGTCGCACCGCTGGTCGCCCCCACCGCATCGATGCTGCAAGTGCCGTCGACGGCGGCAGACGCAGCCACGGCGCTGCGTCCAGCCTTCACGGACGTCGCGCGCGCGGCCGCACGCAGCGCGCCGGCAGCGCACGTCAGTCAAGACGACGGCGATGGCTTTAACGATCCGACGATCGCGTCTGACCCTTTCGTGCCTGATGTCGACCCGCCGGCCGCAAGCGAGCCCGTCGAGCCCGACAGCCCGACGCGACCCAAGCGCGCGCGGCCGGGATTTGGCAATGCCGCCGTCAACACCGACTTCGACGACAAGACCAACTTCATCGCCGCGCTCAGCCGCCACAACGGCAGCCTGATGGCGGACCAAGGGGAAGCCGACGGCTTCGACAGCGAGCTGCCTGAGGCCGACGCGGACTTGGTGGCTGCCAACGACGTGGGCGGGAGCGACGACGCGCTGCGCACCGAAGCCATGCTCAACTTGCCCGCACGCCTGAGCGCAGCACAGCACGCCGCCGACCACGCCGCCGCGGACTGGAACGAAGAGTCCGTGTCGGAGCTGCGCACCGCAAACATGCCGTTGCAAGATCGTGCGCGCGGCGGCACCGAGGATCTGTTGGACCTGCTGTCCGCACCGACGTTGCAACGCTCAAGCGAACGGTCGTCACCGTCCAAGCGCGGCGGGCCAGGCGCCTTTGCCGCGCACGCGTCGATGCTGCAGGACCTGCCGCGCACCGCACACGACGCCACGCAAGGGCGTGACAGTGAGGTGACCTCCGCACATGCAGGTGCAAGCGCCGCGGATGACGACGACGATGCGACGGCGAAAAGCCGCGGCGCCGCCGTGGTGGCGCGCGATGCCGCTGCTCCGGCGCGACCGCCGCAGCCGGCAGCCGAAGACGCTGTCGAATTTTACGTCCCTGAACCCGACGATGCCGGCGGCAGCGGCGTGTTTGGCGTGGCCGCACCGGTTCGCACGCATCTGACGTTTGAACAGTCCACGCGGCCCGCCGTCGCCGTCACCGACCTGTTGCAAGCGAGCCAGGAGCGCGATCGGTTGCAGCGCATCGCGCAGTTGTCTGCGATCAAGCGCTACAAAGTGGAGCGGGTGCTCGGCCGCGGCGGCATGGCGACGGTGTACTACGCGATCGACGCGCAGACAGGCTCGCCCGTGGCGCTTAAGGTCATGGAGCCGCACCTGTCGGAAGACGCCGTGTTTGTCGAGCGCTTCAAACGCGAGATTCGCGCATCCGTCAACATCGACCACCCAAACGTCGTGCGGATCATCGACTCCGGCGTCGAAGGCAGCACGTACTACATGGCGACCGAGTTGGTCGACGGTGGCACGGTCGCTGGCCTCGCCAAAGCGGCCAACGGTCCGCTGCCCACGGCGCTGGTGGTGCCGATGATGTCGGACTTGTTCGCGGGGCTGTCACGCGCGCACGCTGGCGGTGTGGTGCACCGCGACCTCAAGCCTGCCAACTTGATGCTGACGTCGACGGGGGTGCTCAAGATCGTCGATTTCGGCATCGGCAAAAACATCACCGACGACACCATCACAAAGACCGGCGCGCTGTTTGGCACGCCCGCGTATATGAGCCCAGAGCAAGCGCAGGGGTTTG
>JAYTVG010000790.1:0-3838 GCA_043744135.1 Deltaproteobacteria bacterium
CGCGCCGTGACCGGTGCCGCCGAAGCCGGCACTTTTCAGCGCGCTCACAAACGACTTGAGGTCCAGCTGCGGCGCTTGCTGTCTTGCGCTGGCGGCGGCCGCTGCCTTCGCGCTGAGCTCCGTGCCCTTGGCGCCTTTGGCGTCTTTTGCAGCACCACCGCCGGTCGGCAGGCCAAACTCACCCCCCACCATGGCGCGCAGTTCCTTGGCCGCGGGGCTCAGCGGCTCTTGTGTGCCGCGCAGCGGGGCTACGTCGCCCATCATGGCGGTGTGTTCGTCGGCGGCTTGCACAAGATGGCCAGCGTCCTTGAGCGCTTGCAGGGTGCCGCGGTCCAATTCGCCGTCGGGGCGCACGCCCTCGCTCAGCTGAAAACTTTCGAGCGCACTTTTAAGTTGGCTGTCGACGCTGCCGTTTTTGGGAACCGGAAACCCGCCCGCGCGCAGCGAGGCCAGCAAGTCTTTGATGAGCTTGCGCGCCTCTTGCGGCGTGCGCGCCATGCCGAAATCCATCAGCCGCTGCAGCGGTGATGTGGCTGTATGCCGCGAAGGGGGCTGCTGAACTGCAGGGCCGCCCGGCCCGCGAATCGCCATCCCCGACACTATGCCGAAGCGCGCGCGCCGCACCACATTGGCGTCAGCGCCCGGCGCATCAACACCTTGCCGCCGCCAACACATCCTGCGAGTGAGTGTGTCGGAGGTTTTATGTTGCGTGCTTGTTGTTCGTCAGCTTCTGTCTTGTGCGTCATGACCGTCGCGGCGCTGCCGACGCACGCGGTGAACCCGACCACAGCTGCACTGACGCCGACCAAGGAGTCCCGCATGGCATCGCGCTACCCTCAAGCCAAACGCGACGCCACCGTCGACGACCTGCACGGCACCAAAGTGGCTGACCCCTACCGCTGGCTCGAAGATCCTGACAGCGCCGACACCACCGCCTGGGTGACGGCCGAAAACAAAGTGACGTTTGATTGGCTCGCGCGCGTGCCGTCACGCCCGGCGCTCAAGGCGCGGCTGACTGAGCTGTGGAACTATGAACGCTACGCGCCGCCCAGCGTCGAGGGCACCGGCAAGACACGCAAACTGTACTTCTTCAAAAACGACGGCCTGCAAAATCAAAGCGTGTTGTTCACGCAAGATCTCAAAGGCGACAAGCCCTCCGTGTTGCTCGATCCAAATGCGCTGTCCGCTGATGGCACCGTGGCGCTGTCCGGCATGAGCGTCAGCGACGACGGCAAGCTGTTGGCCTATGCGCTCGCGTCGGGCGGCAGCGATTGGGTCGAGTGGCACGTCAAAGACACCGTCACCGGCCGCGACCTTCCTGACGTCGTCAAGTGGTCGAAGTTCTCGGGGGCGTCGTGGTCTAAAGATGGCACGAGCTTTTTATACGCGCGCTACCCCGAGCCGAAAGCCGGCGATTCACTCGAAGAAGCGAACTACTTTCATAAGGTCTACCGCCACACCCTCGGCACCACACAAGACAAAGATGTGCTCATGGTGCAGGACAAAGAACATAAGACCTGGGGCTTTGACGCGCAGTTCACCGAGGACAGCAAGTACATCGTCGTTCACGTGTGGGACGGCACCGATCGGCGCAACCGGCTGTGGTTGATGGACAACAAGCCGAACGCACCGTTGGTGAAGCTGTTTGACGACTTCGACGCCTCGTACGGCTTTGTCGGCAACGTCGGCAGCACGTTTTTCATCACCACCGATCTTACGGCACCACGGCAACGGCTGGTCAGCGTCGACGTCGACGCCTTCGCCAAAGCCAAGCACAAAGACGCAGCGACCAAGCCCGTGCTGACGGAGATTGTCGCGCAGCATGCCGCCGACAAACTCGAGGGCGTCGCGATGATCGGCGGCGGCTTGCTCGTGACGTGGCTGCAAAACGCGCACAACGTCGTGAGCTTTCACAGCCGCGACGGAAAAAAGCTTCGCGACCTTACGCTGCCCGCCATTGGCACCACGTCGGGCTTCGAGGCCAAACAAAACGACATGGAGGCGTACTACGCATTCACGTCGTTCACCTACCCGACCGTTGTGTACCACCTCGACCTCAAGACCGGCGTCAGCACCGAATGGAAACGGCCGACCGTGAAGTTCAACCCTGACGACTACGAAACACAGCAGGTGTTTTTCTCCAGCGTCGACGGCACCAAGATCCCGATGTTCATCGTGCACAAAAAAGGCTTGAAGTACGACGGCACCAACCCGACTTACCTGTACGGCTACGGCGGCTTCAACATCTCGCTGACGCCGGCGTTTTCCGTCCCGCTCATCGCGTGGCTCGAGCGCGGCGGCGTGTTCGCGCAGCCCAGCTTGCGCGGCGGCGGCGAGTTCGGCGAGGAGTGGCATCAAGCGGGCATGCTCAAAAATAAGCAGAACGTCTTTGACGACTTCACGTCGGCTGCGCGCTACTTGGTTGCCAGCAAGATCACGTCGAGCGCGCGCTTGGCCATCGGCGGCGGTTCAAACGGTGGGCTGTTGTGCGGCGCGTCCATCACGCAACATCCCGAACTGTTCGGCGCCGCGGTGTGCATGGTCGGCGTCATGGACATGTTGCGCTTTCACAAATTCACCATCGGTCACGCGTGGGTGAGCGAGTACGGCAGCGCCGACGACAAAGACATGTTCCCGACGTTGCTGAAGTACTCGCCGCTGCACAACCTGAAGAAGGGCACGCGCTATCCAGCGACGCTGATTACCACCGCCGACCACGACGACCGCGTCGTTCCCGCGCACAGCTTTAAGTTCGCGGCGGCGATTCAAGACGCGCAAGCCGGGCAGGCACCGGTGCTCATTCGCGTCGATGTGAAGGCAGGACACGGCGCAGGAAAACCGACGAGCAAGATGATCGACGAGGCTGCCGACCGCTGGAGCTTTTTGCTAGGCGCGCTGGACGTCGAAAAGCTGCAGTAGCGAGGTCGCCGGCTTGATCGCGAAAAACCACCACCCCAGCTGGTGCTTTTTGACGCTGGCCGGCTAGGGCGCTGGGCAGGTCGGCGTCAGGGCGCATATTGGGTCGAGCACGAGCGGTGGGTCAGCGTCGCCGACGCGCACGTCGACTGCCGTGGGCGTCGTCTGTTCAATGAGCGCCTGCAGCTGGCACGTTTGCAGGTTCGGCCACGTGCGCACGTAAAGGCTGTCGCCGATGTCGGCGAGATTTTCCAGGGCGCTGAGGTCCGTGAGGCTGAGGTTGCGCAACAGCGACAACTCCCGGTCGATGCTGGTGACGCCGCAAAAATCGCTGAGCGTTTCGAAGCCGGTCTCGACCAAGTACAAGCCACGTAGCGCGGTGACGCCGCCGAGGTCGATGTGGTTGATTGGCGTGTAAGCGAGCACGACGTCGCTGGCGATGGTTTGCAGCAAGGGCAAGTCGATGCTTGCGACGCGGCCGTGATCCCAGGGGTTGTATCCGCAGTCGATGCCCCCTGTCGTTATCTCGGTCAGCGCAGGCAGCGTGACGTCACGCAACACCGACGACGTGCAACTCACCGAACCGATGGACGTGAGCGCATCGAGCCCATCAGCGTGTTGCAAGTCGCCACTGAGGTTGAGGTCGCCGCCGATGGTCGTGAGGCCCGATAGACCGGTGGCGTCGACGAGGTTGTGCGCGTACAGATTGATATCGCCCGCCACCGATGTCAGCTGCTCAAAACCGGCGAGCGTCGACGGCAGAAATTCGCTGCCGAAGGCCAGGTCTGAGGTGATTTGCGTGACGCCAAGGCCGGCCACCACTGCCGTTGAGACGTTGTCGAGGAACAACGCCGACAGCGTCGCGGCCGGCAGACGAAAGGTTGTCACGTTTGGCGGTGTGTAGATGTCGAGCTCGCCGCTG
>JAYTVG010000791.1:0-1203 GCA_043744135.1 Deltaproteobacteria bacterium
GTCCGCGCTGGCATCGCCAGGATCCGCGAGTGAGCGCACCACCACGACGCTGACATTGTCGGTGCCGCCGCGCGCGTTGGCGATATCGACCAGCTGCTCGGGGATACTCGGCGCGTGGTCGTTGTCGAGGAGGCGCGACAATTCTTCTTCGCTTTGCACGTGCTTGCTTAAGCCATCGGAGCACAACAAAAACGTATCGCCGGGCAGGATGTCAAAACACAACGTATCGACGCGCACGTTGGCTTGAATCCCCACAGCGCGTGTGATGACGTTCGAGTAGGGCCCCTGCTTGAGCTCGTCGGCCGACGCCATGCCGCGGCGCACCATCTCGTTGATGTACGTGTGGTCCTCGCTGAGCTGGTGCAGGCGGCCAGCGCGCCGCATGTACAAACGGGTGTCGCCCACATGGCCCATCACGCCCACCGTGCGGGTGCACAGCAGCAGCGTCAGCGTTGTGCCCATGCCGGCCTTGCCTTGCTCTGAGGTCGCGAGCGCAAAGACGTCGCGGCTCGCCGCCTGCACAGCCTCGTCGACCATGCGCAACAGGCCGTCCCTGGCTTTAGCGCTGTCGTCAAACGTCTCCAGCAGATGCCGCTTTGCCGTCACGTGCTGCACAACAATCTCGGCCGCCTTCGACGACGCCACTTCGCCGGCAGCGTGGCCGCCCATGCCGTCGCACACCATGTACAAGCCGAGCTCCGGCGCAAGCAGCATGAAGTCTTCGTTCACGCTGCGTTTTTTGCCCACGTCGGTTTTGCCCGCGCCAATCACCCGCATCAACGCATCCTGCACGAGTTCGCCGCTGAGGGGCAACCGTCGACGGTCACAGTTGGCACCGTGACCTGCCCCGGACGAAGACCACCAGCCACGGTGCAAAAAAACGCCGCGCTGCACGCCAGGGCGCAACGCGGCCGATCGTGTTCATCCACCCTGGGAGGTGAACCAAGCGAAACGATTGGCGAGCTAAGCGGGCTTGACGATTTTTTCGCGGACCTTGTCCCACAATTTTTCAACGACCTTGTCCGCTGCGCTCGCGCACGCGGGCTCGGCAAATTTTTGCACCATGCCGGTCGGGTCGTTGATCTCCTTAACCTTCTCGCGCATGACTTGCGTCGACAGTTCTTTGAACTTCGCCTTGGCCTCGGCTTCGGTGCCGGCTTTCAAATCCCCCACGCGCTTCATGATCTCCTGCTCGGCAGCGAC
>JAYTVG010000792.1:0-1202 GCA_043744135.1 Deltaproteobacteria bacterium
GTTGCGGTGCCGCAAGCGCAATCACAACATCTGCAGTGACGCGCGCAAATCGATACAGAGCAGCTGTTGCGCGCGACAGCACAACGACACGCCCAGCAGTAAAAGCATTGGCACAAACGCAGCACAAGTGAGAAACACGGCGGATGGCGGCTGACCCCACCGGCGGACTGCAAGTGCGCGACGCTCTTTGGGTGGCCATCTCTGCCGACGGCTTGGTGCGCGCGCGCGCCGTCATCGCCGACCACACATGTGCTGACGCCGCCAGCCGGCACCAGTTGTCGCCGCTGGCCACCCGCGCGCTCGCTCGAGCCGCGGTCTGCACCGCGCTCGTTCCCGCATCTTGGAAGGACGTCACGCGCGTCAGCGTGCAGTGGGCGGGGGCGGGCGTGCTCAAAAGCGTCTTTGCCGAGGTGAGGCCGAGCCCCGACGGCATCACGCTGCGCGGCTACGTGCGGGCGCCGACGGCGGCGTTGTGGGCGGCCGATCCGCACGCGCCGTTGGTCGGACGCGCCATCGCGCCGGGTGTGGTGCGGCTGCTGCGCCAAACCGTGGCGGGCGCTGTGTCGCATGGTGAAGTGGAGTTGGTGACCGGCGAGTTCGACGACGACCTCGAGGCGTTGTTTGCGGCCTCTGAGCAGGTGCTGACGCGGTTGCGGGCGCACGTGACGTTGACGCCGGACGGGCACGTGCTGCGCGCGCGCGGGGTGCTTGTGCAGCTGCTGCCCGGCGCGGACCCTGACCAGCTGCCGCCGCTGTTGATCGACGACACCTCGGAGCCGGCGCAGGTGCTGACGCGTGTGCTCGGCGCCGACTGTCAGATCCTCGAGCAGACCGCGCTGCGCTTTGGCTGCCCGTGCACCCGTGAGCGCGCGCTGGCGGGTTTGAGCTTGCTCACGCAAGACGACATCATCGACATGATCGCCAAAGAGGGCGGCTCTGATGTGACTTGCGAGATGTGTGCGCAGGTGTATCGGTTTTCGCCCGAAGATTTGTTGGTGTTGGTGGAGGGCGGGTCCGGCGACGCTTGAGTCGCCGCGCTTTGGCCGTGAGTGGGGCGCCCGTTAGTCAATCAACCGGGCGCGTTCACGCCTGCAGATCGATACGCACCCAGCCGTTTTTGGTCGCGGTGCCGAGGTGCGTGAGCCCGCGGGCGGTGTAGGCCTCGCGCACGGCGTCTTGTTGATCGGACAACACGCCCGACA
>JAYTVG010000793.1:0-3828 GCA_043744135.1 Deltaproteobacteria bacterium
CCCGTACCACTCAGCGACCATGGTGCGCGCGACGCTGCGCGTGCTCAACCGACACTTTCAACTGCGCACGTGTCGCGATTCCGTTCTCGAAAATCGCGCGCGTCCGTGCCTGCAACACCAAATCGGCCGCTGCCCTGCCCCGTGCGTCTTCCCCGTCGACGACTACGCCGCGCACGTGCAAGAGGCCGCGCTGTTCTTGTCGGGCCGCACCGATGAGCTCGAGGAGCGCCTCAAACAGCGGATGGCGGACGCCGCAGCCGCTGAGGAATTTGAGGTCGCCGCGCGCGCCCGCGATCACCTCGCTGCCTTGCAATCCTCGCTCAACGATCAAGCCGTCGCTGACGTCGACAAGCGCCGCGACATCGACATCGTCGCCGCCAACCGCACCGGCAACAACCTCGTCATCGTGCGCATTCCTGTGCGCGCAGGACACATGCACGGCAGCATCCCGCATGTGTTTTCAAACGCGGTACCTGAAGTGAGCACCGCAGAATTTGTCACCAGCTACCTCACGCAACTGTACGTTCAAGATGCCGAGATCCCCGACGAGATCTTGCTTGGGGTCGATGTCGGCAACGACGCCGTGTTGCTCGAAGAGGCGTTGTCGGAAAAGCGCGGCAAGTCCGTGTTGGTACGGGTACCGCAGCGAGGGCACGGTCGGCGCTTGCTCGAGATCGCCGACAAAAACGCCGACGCGGTCATGACGGAGCACATCCGCAAAAAGGACACGCGCGATCAGGGGTTGCAAGCGTTGCAAGCGCGCTTAGGGATGTCGCGGCCCGCGCACGTCGTCGAGTGTTTTGACGTCTCGCTGTTTCAAGGTACCGATGCTGTGGCGTCGCAGATTTGTTTCGTCGACGGTGCGCCTGAAAAATCCCGCTACCGCCGCTACACCATTCGTTCCGTCGAAGGCACCAACGACTTCGCGATGCTGCATGAAGCGCTGGTTCGCCGCTTTAAGCGCGGCCGTGCGGACGGAGACTTGCCCGACGTCATCGTCGTCGACGGCGGCAAAGGGCAGCTGTCGGTGGCGCAGGCTGCCGCCAAGGACACGCAAACCACCATCGGTGGCGACGACGGCGTGTACTTGTGCTCGATCGCGAAAGCGCGCAGCTTTTCCAACGACCGGCCCGACACCCTCAAAGAAGAGCGTCCGCACGCCGACCCCAACGACGATCTCGCGATGTCACCCGAACGTTTGTTTGTTGTGGGCAACAAGGACCCGATCGTGCTCCGCCCCCACACCGCGGAGCGATTTTTGCTCGAGCAATTGCGCGACGAAGCGCACCGTTTTGCCATCACCGCTCACCGCGGCAAACGCAAGCGCCGCACCCTGCGCAGCGTGCTCGATGACATCCCAGGCGTCGGTCCAAAAAAGCGCAAACTTCTGCTCAGCCATCTCGGCAGCGTCGAGGACATCGCGGTGATGGACATTGAGCGCATCGCCCGCGTGCCGACGATCGGGCGCGTGTTGGCGCTGGCGATTAAAGCTGCGCTCGGCGATGACGCGATCGATGCACCGGCCCCCGACGACGCCGCGTCACCAGGTGGCGTCGCTGAAGACTGAGCGCTTGGTGCCAAAGCCGTAGCCGACTTCGCCCGAGTGCAAAAACAACACGCCACTGCCGATCTCGATATCGCCGTTGGTCTTGGTGCTCACCACTTGACCGACGATGCGCGATGGGCCTCGCAGGCACACGTCGTTGCCGTCGCTCGCCAAAAACGCCGCCTTCGAGTCATTTGTGCCGCGCGACAACATCAAACCGCGTGGAGCAGCAGCGTCGCCGCGCGTGTAGACGTCGCCGATCACGCTGGTCTGGCGTTCGAAACACACACCCATTTCGGCAAGGCCACACGCGCCGCTGTTGCAACGCGCGTCCATTGTTGGCGGTGTCCCGTTGCCATCCGCCGAAACGCCGCCGACGAGGCAGACGTCATCGCCTTGCACGTCGACGTCGCCACCGGCGCTGATGCGCCCAACCAGCGTGGCTTCGCCTTGGATGACGACGTGGCCGCGCGCGCGCAGCACGTAGCGTGACGCGGCTGCTTGCCCGGCGCCCAATCCAGGCGTGACGCTGCGTTGTCCCGTGCCGGCCCACTGTTGAGCGACAGTTTCGTTGACGTCCAAGCTGCAGCGGTTGAAGCCACCCGTGTACGCAAATGGATTGAGCGCTGCTGGCGCCAAATCTGACCGTACGTCTGCCGCTGTGATGACGGTGTGATTGCCACCCTCAACCGTAATGTCGCCGCCGCTCACAAACGTCGTGCTGTCGAGCTGCAGGCCGTCTGACACCGTCACGTCAGTTTCAAACAGCATCAACGCGGGCGTCGGCAGCGCTCGATTTGAAGCGATTTGGTTGTGCCAACCCGCAGTCGTGCGCCACATGCCAGGCGCGTGGGTTGCGATGGCGCGTCCTGCCAGTGGGGGCGGCGTAAACCGCGTGGTGCCCGCTGCAGCCTCCTGAGTCGTGCGCATTTGTGCGATGTCCTCGACGCGCGGGGGCACAATCACGCCGACGCCGTTTCGCACCTCCAAAAACGGATCGAGGCGTTGATTGGGCGGCAGTGCGCTTGTGATCGCAAACGCGCCGCTCGCATCCTCCCACTCCGGGGGATTGTCGCCCGGGTCGTCGAAGTCGCCGTCACTGTTCGCGTCAACCCCCGCCACCGGCGGCGTGCCGTCGAGTTTCGCGACCATGCGCCAACAGTACTGCGGCCGGTTGGCCGGTAGCGCCGACGCGTCGTCGGGCTCATTTGCGAATGACGTCCACGACGTCAGCGGCGCCGGCAACGTGCCACCGCCCGGCTGTGCGCGACAGTTGACGTACTGCCCGGGCAACGCGCAGCTCTCCGCGTCGTCGAGCGCCGGTGTCGAGACGCAGGTCGCGCCGGGCACCGCGCCGTTACACAACGCGTCCTTGGCTGCCTGTGGCGGTGTCGGTGGCCATGCGGGCCCAAGCCCATCGCAGCGCACGGCGGGCAGCGCGGGCGCAAACACGCAAGATTCGATATCGACGCCCGCTGTGACCGCACACGTCGCGCCCGCTTGGACCGCACTGCACGTGGCGTTTTTCACAGCGACGGTCGGTGAAGGAGGGACGGGCGGGGCAAACGGCGGGAACAGACGGGAGCAGTCCGGCACGCTGGTGGCTAGGGTGGCTGCGGCGGCGTTGGTAGACGCGCGGCCGTCCCACGCGAACACGGCACCGTCATTGCGAAAATACAGCCGTAGCTTCGGTTGGCCGCCGCCAGGCAGGCCCACCGTCGTAAAGTTGTCGAGGTACGGCGTCACGACTGGGGTGAGCGCGTTGAACGCATCGGGCACGGTGTTCGCCGTCCCGACGGTGTCGGCGACGACGACGGCCGGCGGCGGCTCGCCCACCGTCGCTGCGTACAGCGAGCAGCGCGTCGGAAAGTCGGTGGCGCGCGTCGGGTTGGTCGGCAACGTGGTGGGGTTGTTGGGCGACACGGCCGCACCGTCGGGACACTCGGTCGCCGCGGGCGTGCACTCCGCGATGCCGGGGGTGATGCTTTGCGCCAGCGCGTCGCCGCAGATGCAGCTGCCTAGATCCACCGTCACTGCGACCCCGCGCACGCCGCCGGTGCCGCAAACCTCGACGTTGTTGTCGATCGAGACGTTGCCGTTGCCGTACACCGCGGGCGATGCCGTTGCCGTAAAGAATTGGCGCAAGGTCATGCGTGCGTGGGCGCTGTCGTACACGGCCGCGTCCGGCGTCGACGGCCGCGCGGGAAACACGCCGATCGCCGTCACCGCAATCGACGCGTCGCGATCGCGGTTGGGAACGTTTGCGCCGTTGGGCACCGTCG
>JAYTVG010000794.1:0-13533 GCA_043744135.1 Deltaproteobacteria bacterium
GGTTTCACGCCGGCGTTTTTAAAATCCACGGAAGCGCGTGCGGCTTGATCCCAAAGATACGGCGTGTCTCGCGGGGTCTCGCCGTCGAGCGATGAAAAGTTACGCGCGGCCTCCGCTGGTGGGCTCAGCGACGACAGTTGTGTCGCAGTTTGGCTGAGCGCATGCACCTCGAGGCCGGTCTTGCCCAACACGTTGCTGGTTTGGGCAGGCCACAACACGGCGCCGCTTTGCGCGTACGATGCTACCGCGGCTTTTGCGAAGCCTGGGTCGGCCATCAGCATCTTCGCGCAGCGCACGGCGGCTTTGTCTTTGGGCCACAAGCCTTGGCCCCACGAGATCGACGTGCCGAGAACCGCGATGCGCAAGTCGGTCCCAAACTCCGTGAGCGAACGCGTCCACACCGGCTCCTCGGGCGGCGTCGGCTCTGGCGTAAACGCTGTGCGTGCGGTGGTGCGTCGCCGCGAAGACGCCGCGCGCTTGCGTTGCTTCTTGGTTGCCATCGATCCCCCCTCAGGCGCGACGTCACGTCACTGACGTGCGCTAAAATCGCTCAATCTTGAAATCGTCGTTTGGCAGCACCGGCGCCGACGAGACGGATCGCGCTGGTCCAGGTTGCGTCGCGAACGGTTGCGTCGTTTCGGCGTAGGGCTGACGGATCGGCGCGCGCGCGGGGGGCGGTGCCGTCGCTGCTTGTGAGGCGCCCGGCAATTGATCGGCACGCATGCCGGGGCGCTGACCGTTTTGCGTCCCGTCGAACTGATCCCACGTCGCATCCGAAGTGCCCCCTACGCCGCTGACGCGCAGCGCGAAGTCGTCAGCGTTTGTGGCCTGACGAAGCGCCTCTTCATAGGTGATGAGGCCGCCCGTCAGCAGCGACATCAACGACTGGTCAAACGTCTGCATGCCGTACGACGTCACGCCTTGCGCGATAGCGTCGTGCAGCTCCTTCGTGCGGTCTTTGTCTTCGATGAGTTCCTTGACGCGCGCCGTCGCACGCATGATCTCAACCGCCGCCACCCGGCCGCGGCCGTCAGCGCGCGGCACCAGACGTTGCGACACGACAGCCTTCAAGATCGAGCCGAGTTGGAGGCGCACTTGTTTTTGTTGATACGGCGGGAAGGCTGACACGATGCGCGTGATGGTTTCAGGACCGTCCAGCGTGTGCAGCGTCGATAGCACCAAGTGGCCCGTCTCGGCCGCCGTGATGGCGATCTCGATGGTCTCGAGATCGCGCATTTCACCCACCAAGATCACGTCGGGATCCTCACGCAAGCAGCTCTTGAGCGCGCGCGAAAATGACTTGGTGTCGACACCTACCTCGCGTTGATTCACGATGCTGCGCTTGTCTCGGATGAGAAACTCGATCGGGTCTTCCACCGTGATCACGTGCGCAGTGCGGTTGGTATTGATGTGATCCACTAGCGCGGCCAGCGTCGTAGACTTGCCGGAACCGGTAGTGCCCGTGACCAAAATCAGGCCGCGCTCTTCGCTGGCGATTTTTTCCAGCACGCGCGGCAAATTGAGTTGCTCGATGGTCAGGATCTTAAACGGAATGACGCGAAACACGATGCCGACGGTGCCGCGCTGCATGAACACGTTGACGCGAAAGCGACCGAGTCCGGGCACGCCGTACGCAAGGTCGATTTCGTTTTCCTCCTTAAACTTTTCCTTTTGGAAGTTGTTCATGATGGAAAACGCCATGCGCCCGATGTCCTCTGGCGACAGCCGCTTGGCATCTTTGAGAGGCACGAGTGCGCCATCGACACGAAACATGGGCGGCAACCCTGCCTTGAGGTGGATGTCCGACGCGCCGCCTTTGATGGCCACCGTGAGGATGTCGTTGAGTTCCATCGCTTCACGCTAGCACGCGATGACGCGGCGGCGACGGGGACGCATCGGCGCGGGACACTTCGTGTGCGCGCTAAAAACGTACGGCGGAGACTTCCTCAGCGGCCAGATCGCCGCAGTCAACGACGACGTTGCGGCCGTTGACGCTACCCACCACACCGTCGCCTTCGCCACCGCGCTTGAGCACGAGTGTCACGCTTTGACCGCGCCGTGCCTTGGTTGATTTTGCCACCGTCACACGCACGCGTTTGGGGGTGTCGCCGTCGCTGACGCGACCGAGCGTATCGCCTGCCTTGAGCACCTGCCCGGCGGCGACGGACCAGCCGGCGAGCGTACCAGACGCGGGTGCGACGATCGGTCCCGAGCGCGCACCGACGAGCGCGTCCAATTTTTGTCGCGACGCCTTAAGCTCCCGGCGCGCGTCTTCGGAGTCCACGGCCTCTAAGCTCGCGATGCGATCGCGCAACGACACGATCTCGTCCTGTGACGCGCCGTCTTCAAACGTCACCAGGCTTTGGCCTTTGCTGACGACGTCACCCTCGTTAGCGTCGACGCTTTTGACTTTGCCTGCCTTCGCTTTGACGCTCTCG
The DNA here is from genome assembly GCA_043744135.1 of Deltaproteobacteria bacterium. Classification (GTDB taxonomy): domain Bacteria; phylum Myxococcota; class UBA727; order UBA727; family VGSZ01; genus JAYTVG01. The sequence goes on from JAYTVG010000794.1 coordinate 2,439, forward strand.
GTGCGGGCTTGATCGGGCACGGCCGCGAAGCTCGCGCCGTCGCTTGCTTGTGGCGCACTGTCTTGCGCCGCGCTGCTGTCGGTGGCGGCGGCGCCGTCGTCGTCCGCGCTGGCGGCGCTCGAGGATGTGCGCTTGCGCCGTGGCGTGTCGCGTCGCGTCGCGGCGGTATCGTTGACCGGCGCGGGCTCCGCCGCGGTGGTTGTCTTGCCGGTGGCCGCGGGCTCGGCGACGGCGACCTTGACCGCGGCGCTGTCGGTGTCGACGTGCTGTGCCGGGTCTTTGCCCCGCGCGTCTTTGAGGCCGGCCTCGGCGACGGCGACCGCTTCAGGTGAACTCGGTGGCGGCGCTGCGAGCGAAGGCGCTGCAAGCACGCCAGCATCGGTGCTGGCACGAGCAGCCACCACCTCGGCCGCCGCTTGCACAGGCGCAGTGCCAATGATGTACGCCGACGCCGCGGTGCCCAGCAGCAACGTCGCCGCCAGCCCACCACCGTACCATAGCCACAACGATGGGCGCGGCGCGCTGTTGCTCGCGACGTCGCTGTCGTGCGCGCGATCGTCGCTCAACTGTGCAGCGTTTGGCGCCGGGCCGTCGGCAGGGTCGGTGACGTCGTGCGCGGCCGAAGCGGCGACCGGCGCCGCATCGATATTTTTCACACGCACGCCGCCGGAGGGCGCGCCACGTTGGCTAAAGCGCAGCACGCACCCGCACACGCGAATTTCGTCGCCATCGTGCAAGGCTGCGCGCTGCACGGGGCTGCCGTTGACGATGGTGCCGTTTCTGCTCTCGCAATCGACGATCACATAGTGGTCGCCCTCGGCGATGATCTTGGCGTGCGTCTTTGACACGCCTGGTTCATTTGGCAGCTGCAAGTCCATCGTGTCCATGCGACCGATGACGAAAGTGCCGGCGTTGAGCTCAAACGAGCGCCCCTTGACCGTCCCCTCGACGCACGCCAGCGCGCCCGCCAACACCGACGGCAGCTGGAACATCACGGTGCGTTCAACTTGGTTCATGACACTCCTCGCGCCGATTGCAGACCCGCACGGATGCTAACGCAACGCTTCGCCAAACGATCCACGGCACGGTTACGGCACCAACTTGAAGTCGACGCGTCGGCTCTTCTCGTCGATGTTGGGCACACCCTTCGCCTCTAAACGCGTGCGGGGGACGCCATGGACCGCGAGGTAGTCGACGACGGTCTGGGCGCGCTCATCCGCGAGCTTTTGCCCCTCTTCAGGGGTCGCGAGCGGTTCCGCGTACACATCGACGCGCACTTTGAGCGCGGGGTTTTTGAGCAGCACATCGACGACCTCGTCAAGCAGATACTCTGCGGTGCTTTGCAAACGCGGCTTTTTGTATTCAAACGGGATACGCGCGCTGACGGCGATGTCGTCTTTGCCGAGCGTGACGCTGCGTTTTTTAGGCACCGGTCGCAACACGAGGGTGGTGCGCGCGCGGCTCTGCGCTTCCAGCACCACCTCGACCCCGCGCGCCAAGGTGCGCTCAGACTGCGCCGACAACCACACGCGGCCCGTCGACACCTCGACGTCAAACGCGCCCGCGACGGTCTTGCCCGCGCTGCGCGAGCCGCGCGCGTCCGTTACCGTCAACTCCGCGTCGAGCACATCGTCGTCTTTGTTGGTGACGTAGCCGTTGATCGCAGCGGTGCCGGCGCGCGGCGTCGGGTTGGTCGACGACGCCGTGGTGGTCGCGGTCGGCACCGGCTGCATGACGACGTTGGCGGTGGTTGTTTCGCCGTCTTTCACACTGGCTTGCGTTTGCCCGCTTGTGAAGCCGACGGCGCTGACGTCCAGCGTCACATCACCTGCCGCCAAGGCGGGCGTCGTGAAACATCCCTTGTCGTCGACGGTGACGCGCACACCGGCGAGGGCGGGCGCATCGACCACCGCAAAGGTGACTGGGCCGCCGGCGGCGTCGGTGACGCAGCCGCGCACTTGCCCCTGCGTGCCACGACCAGCGCCAGTGCCCGAGCTGCCAAAGAGATCGAAGCTGTGGCTGACGCCTAGCCGCGCCACCCACAGCGGGTTGACGGGTTGGCCGCTGACAAGTTGGGTGACGTCGACCGCGAGGCCACCACCGTTGTTGGTGAGGCCGATGTCGACTGCAGCTAACACCGCGACGCCAAGTCCCGGCGTGACGCGAACACCCGGCGTGACGATGACATGCGCGTCGCTGAGCAGGCTATACCCCGCGCCCTTGACACCGCGGCCTTTCGGCACGCCGAGCGCGGTCTCGTACGACGCTTCGACGAACGGTGTCGCGTACGGCAGCGGCGCTTCGATGGCCACCCGCAGCGCCACGGCATCGTAAAACCATTGCTGCGTGGGGAGCGCCAGCAGCTGCCCGCTCACGCCATCAAGGTAGTACGGGTTTTGCTCAAAAACTTTCTGCTTGTCTCCGAGGGCACCCTTGCCCACCTGGTACGTGTAGCCCGCGTTGAGGTGTGCGCGCAGCGGGATGTCGAGCCCGTCTTTGAGGTCAAAGGTTAACAGCAACTGCGCGTTGAGTGCGCTGTCGTCGAACTGAAAACCACTCTCGCCGCTGCGTGTCGGCAACATCGCTCGCACGTTGACCGCGAACGCCAGCGGCAAAAAACGATAGCCCGCCTTGAGCGACGGCATCAGGTCGCCGACGCTGGCTTGGGTGCCCGCCACGCTGTTGATGTTGGCGGCGGCGCGCGTGGCCACGCTCAGCTGCACGGCTTCAAACAGCGCCAGCGACGCGCTTGCGTGGCCACCGAGGTAGCTGTTTTTGTCTGCGCCCGGCCCCACGAAGTCCGCCGCGTAAAAACCAAATCCCGCCAAGCCCAGCTGCAGCTCATGGGCACCGATGCGCGCGCTGGAGGAGCGCACGATGCCGGTGTCGCCGTAGACGTTGGGTTCGCGTTCACTGGTGGGCGCGTCGGCGCGCGCCGATGGGGCGATGAACATGACGGCGAGCACGACGACCAACAGACGCAAACGGCACATGGCGTGAGGCTCGCCAACTGCACCCCCGCGGTCAAGTTCTACGTCGCACCACCATTTCACCGGCCTCAACAGCTGAACACAGCAAGTCGTCTACTCGATGTGAACACGGTGGATTTCACCGACCTGGGCCGTTGAGCAAGCGATTTGGTCCTTGCCCGGCGCGGCCGTTCCTGTTTTGGTGCGCATAGCTCGCGCGGTCAGCGCTTGGATGGAGGCTTCATGGTCGGCTTGTCGCTCAATGGCAAATATGCGCTCGTGACCGGCGTCGCTGACGACGTCGGGTTTGGTTGGCACATCGCAAGGACCCTGCACGCTGCGGGTGCGCAGGTGGTGCTCGCAAGCCATCCGCGTGTGGTGTCCATCGTCGAGCGCTTTTTGACGCGCGAACGAAGCGCGGAATCTCGTCAGCTGCCGTTTGGCGTCGTCGGTGAGTTTAAGCCCATGGCGCTGCTCGGTTGCGACGTGTCGTGCGACAGCGACGCCGACGTGCCTGCACACATGCGCGGCGAAAAAGGCTACGACAGTGACATCTCGATCGCGGGATGCGTGAAAAAGGTCGAGGCCCTGGTGCCGCACTTAGACATCGTCATCCACTCCGTGGCGTTTTCGCCCGACATTGCAAAGCCGATCATGCAGACCACGCGTGCGGGCTACTTGATGGCGCAAAGCGTGTCGTCGTATTCGTTGATCGCTTTGGCGCGCGCCTGCCTTCCGCTCATGCGTGGGCGCGCGGGCAGCGTGGTGGGCTTGACGTACTTGGCGTCGACGCGCGCGGTGCCGTTTTACGGCGGCGGCATGTCGTCAGCGAAGGCGTCGCTTGAAAGTGATGCGCGCATGTTGTCTTGGTTTATGGGCGAAGAGGGCCACCGCGTGAACTTGGTGTCGCCTGGGCCGTATGCATCGCGCGCCGCGAAATCGATCGGCGACATCAGCACCATGGTCGATGAGACCGCCAAACGCTCCCCCCTGCGCCGCAGCATCGACGCGGACGACGTCGCCAATGCGGTGTTGTTTTTGTGCAGCGACTTGGCTCGCAATGTGACGGGGCAGACGCTCTTCGTAGACGCAGGCTTCTCCGCCATGGCCTGAGCGCGAACTGTACGCGCCTGTGGCGGCGTTGCTTCGCTGCGGTCCTCAGTCACATAGAGGAACTATGTTCCTTCCGGTCCTCGCTCGCGCCTTGCCACAGACGCGTACAGCTCGCGCTCCACGTTCCCCGTGAACCGGAGCTCCTCCGCGTCGGAGGAAGGACTCGCTGCGCGAGACGTTTTTGCACGCGGGCGCGCGCGGCTCGCGCTTTGCGCTTGCTGTTGGAGGGGGCTCGCGGCTCGCGCTTTGCGCTTGCTGCGCGGGGGGCTCGCGGTGCGGTCGGAAGGGCTGGCGCCGCGGTTCTGTTGGCGCTAACAGCGCGCATGCGTTTTGTCTGCCTTGTTTCGTTTGCGTTTGCGTTTGCTGTCTCGGCGCAAACGACTCCCGCTCCCGCTGTTGCACCGGTCGCGCCAGTGGTCCTCGATACAGCTCCGCTTGCACCCTCACCGATGGACGTGCCCGCTGCGGAGGTGCCCGTCGCCGCGCCGGTGGCTCCCGTTGCCGCGGCACAGGTCTCCGTCGTCGAGTTGCCGGTGCCGGCGCTTCCTGCTGCGCCTCGCGTCGAGGTGTTGACGTGTGCGAAAAACGCCGCGGTGTGCGTCAGTAACGGCTCGGTTGCCGTGTGGCCTAAGGCGCGCTTGCGCAGCGGCTACGAGTTCGTTCAGCCCGATGAGGGCGTGCTTTATGTGGGCGCCAACGATGGCTTCTTTTTGGACCAGGCGCGCGTCGGCTTTGAGGCCAACATCCGCGACATGTTGCGCTTGGCGTTGACGTTTGATGGCGCCAGTTTGTTGCCCGGTGCCGCACCTAACAACCCCGTCAACTCCACGCTGACCGCTGTGCGCGACGCATACGTGGCTTGGACGCCGGGCTGGTACTTGCGTGTCGCTGCTGGACAGCAAGTGATGCCCGCGGACCTCGAGGGCAGCGACATCGATCAGACGCTCGTGTTCACCCGGCGTAGCGTGTTGTCGCGCGGCATTCGACCCGGTCACGGCATCGCCGTCAGCGGCTTGTCGCCTGAACGACAGCTCGGCGTCGTGGTGGGCAACGGTGACGGAGCCAAGTTCGGGCCGGTCCCCGTCACCTACGCGCTGGGCATCGCCAACGGCAACGGCCCAAACGTGCTCGGCAACGACAACAAGCTGCCCGCCGCGTACGCGCGTGTGGGCGCTGGTTACGAGGACCTGGTGTTTGTCGGCCTCGGCGGGCGCTACAATCCGCGCACCGTCGGCGCGCTGCCAAACTTGTACACCGAAAGCGACGCGGTCGGTTTTGTCGACGTCGTCGGGCGCATGTTTGGCCTCGAGTTGGCGCTGCAGGGCATCTACAAAAACACCTCATTTGTGACGCTGGTCCCCGATGCATCAAATCCGCAAGCGACGGAAAGTGGCCTCGGCTTTGTCGGTTGGATCACCGCTAACACGCCTTTTGGCGTCGACCTCTTCGGGCTGCGTCCCGGTTATCGCTTGAGCTATTTCGATCCCTCGAGCGCGTTTGCCACCGATCAGCTGCTGGAAAACACCCTCGCGGTGCGCTGGGATGTGCCCTTCAACAACCTACCGCTCAGCATATTCGCCGACTTCACATTGATGACCGAGCTCGGCGACGGCGCGATTCAACTCAGCAACAACCGCGTTACAGCACTGTTGCAACTGGACCTGTGACGCATGAGCGATCAGCCTGATCTGCCGCCGCTGGATGCGCGCGAATTCGAGCGCGCCCTCGTCGACCTCAAAGCCACTCACTCGCGCGGCGCGGACAATCCGCACGGCTTTCAGCTGCGCGACTGCAAAGCCTGCAGCGCCTGCATGTTTTGCACGGCATGTACCGACTGTTACCGCTGCACGCATTGCGAGCGCTGCGAACAGTGCAGCAACTGCACCCACTGCAAAGATTGCGAGAGCTGCCACCAAAGCGCGTACTGCCAAAAAAGTCAGCGTTGCGTCGGAAGCAAATACCTCGAACATTGCGAGAGCTGCGCCGACTGCACCTACTGCTTTGCGTGCGTCGGCCTGTCAAAAAAAGATTTCCACATCCTCAATAAGCCTTACGACAAGCGCACTTACTTCGAGGTCGTCAGCAAGTTGCGCAAAGTGATGCGCTGATCTGCTTGACGCAGGCATCGGTCGATCTCCCGCCCCCACACAACAGCCTACATGTCATACCGATAACCTGGCCGAGGTACGCCATGATTTTCGGGCCGAATGACTTTCGCAACAGCATGATGTTTTGGGCTTCTATGACGCCCGCGTACCAAATCAGCGGGTTTTTAAACGCCATCACCCCCTCAGTCGGGCCCGCCTATCCCGCACAGCACATCGCAAAGACCACGCCGATCGTGGTCGACATCGACGCCAGCGACCCCGGCATCAAGGTTGCGCAGGCCGGCACCAACAAGGTGCGTCTCAGCGGCACCGCCAACGGCGACCGGCCGATGAAAGACATCATGGGGTACACGGTTGGGTCGTACGCGCAGGGGGTTCACCTCAAGCTCGACATCGACCGCGCGCCGACCGAGACAGTCAGCGGCAAGACTGACTACACCGAGAAAAACTCGCGCTTGATCTCCGTGATGACGGACGCGGGCCAGTCGCCGTTGTCGATTGCAACTGGGCTGGCGGACAAGATCAACAAGCACCCGCAATTTCACGCCGATGTCGTCAAGCTCACGGGCACGACTGTGGAGCTGGTGCTGTCGCGTCGCTAGCGTGATGCAGGCGCGGTAGCGACCGGTCAGCCGTCGTAGGCGCCGCACGCGTACGACACGCGCCGCACGCACGACACGCGCCGAACTCTGCTATGCGTGAAGCATGGCCGCAGCGTTGCTGTTTGAAACCGACCCGCAAACGGTGCAGCGCGAACTCGCGGGCCTGCTGTTTTCGCGCGTGGTGTCGGACAACCCGATGGTGCTCGTGCGCGCCGCCCACTGGCACAACTTGCTCGATGGCTTGGGCCTCGGCATGCCGTTTTTTTTGGTGCACGACCTCGGGCTGCTGTTAACGCAAGCGCTCGGGACCAACATGCAACTGGTCGGACGCGATCGCTCGATTCGCATGGCGCAAGAGCGCGGCACGCTGCGCGTCGACGCAACCTTGCAAAAACGTATGCAAGGCTACGGCGATTTGTTGGTGGATCTTGCGCGCAGTGAGTTGTGCCAAAAAGCGTCCACCTCAGGTCTCGGCGATGAGTTGCTCGCGGCCGTCATCGCAAAAATTATCGAGCCCGTGCAGCAAGGGGTGGTGCGCAAGGGCCACAACCGCAAGATGCCGCTCACGGTGCAGACCTACGATGGCGTCGAGCCGGCGCATCACCTCAACGCGGCCGTCGTCGAAGAAGCCAGCGGCGTGCTGCAGACCTTGCTGGAGGCGCGCACGCGCATTCGCGTGTCGCTGGAGCAAGTTGACCTCGACACGCTGAAGTTGCTTGAGATGTTTAAAGGCGACGGTGGCCTCGGCACCGACGGTGCCGACATGCTCGATCTGTACCGCGCGCTGGCCACGCCGGCGGCGCACGACATCGCCAACTTCTCTCTCGACTTGATCCCATCCGTGCTCGAAACCAAAAAAAGCTCCGGTGTGCAGACCTTTTCTGTTGATGGCTACGCGTCGATCGAAACCGTCGGCACCTTTGACAGCATGCTGCCGAGCGAGTTGGCGTTCGACGACGACATGTTCGACCGACGCTACGTCAACAACGAGCTGTTTTTTTACGGTCGCGAAAAGCAGGACAGCCAACGTGAGCGCCTGCACTACGTGCTCGTTGACGCGAGTGCTTCCATGCGCGGGCTTCGCACCGTGTTCGCGCGCGGTTTGGCGTTGGCGCTGTGCAAAAAAATGACGCTCAAAGGCGAGCAGGTGTGGTTGCGGTTTTTTGACTCTCGCTTGTACGAGCGGCAGGAACTCACCGCTTCACGCTTGCGTGTGCCCTATCTGCTGTGCTTCAAAAGTGAGCGAGGCAGAAATACCACCCGCGTATTTACCGAGCTTGAGCGCGAGCTCTCGCGCGTGATGCGCGAAGATCCCAAGGAGGTCGTCGTGACGTTCATCACCCACGGCCGCTGCCAAATCGACCCGCGCGTGATCGAGGCGCTCAAGATGAAGGCGAGCCTGTGCGGCGTGTTTGTGACGACGGGCGCGGAGGTCCAGCTCGACTACCTGGCGGAGTTGGCGCAGCACCACGTCATCGCCCCCGATGTGTTGAGCGACCGATCGTCGCGCAAGTCCGAGGCGCTGAAGATCTTGGGCAACGCCTGATCGCGCCAAAGTGCACGAGCCGATGCTAGCCGCAGTAACGCGAACAACGAGAAATCTAGTGGCAAACGATATCGGCAACGCACTTGGCGGCATGGCAAAAATTTTCGGCACCCTTATTCAGGCGCAAGCCACCGCGATGAAAAATGCCGGCATGACCGACGCGCAGGGCAAAGAACTCACCGGCAAGTTCAAAGCCGGCGGCGCAGCGGCCCTCAGCGCGCCGGAAAAGGCACTGATGCACAAGTTCGCCAACGAATTTCTCGCAGCGATGCGCACTGCGGCACCGGACCTCGGCACTGAAGGCGCGCAAATGCTGACCAAGATGGAAGGTGAGTTCGGCGGCATGCTCAAGGCGCTCGAGTAGTGTCCTATGTGGCGGCGGTCGTCGCGGCGTTGCAAGCGGGTCGCACCCGCGACGCATTTTCTCGCGACGACGTCAGCCGCTTGCTGTTTTGGCTGGCGCTGCAGGCTGACGCGGGCACCGTCGCGGCACTTGCGGAGCACGACGAGTTCATGCTGTTGATTGCGTCGCAGGCCCTGTCGCTCGGCGTCACGGCGTCGATGACGGCTGACGACGCGCGCAACCTCGTCGAGGCGTCGTTTGAAACGCAACCGCTTCCAAGCGCACTGCTCGCCGCGATGTCCGAGGCCCTGCGGGAGCACGCCAGCACCGCCAGCGACGTCCACCGCGCCGCAGCGCAACGCTTTTCGCAGTTGGTATCCAATGTTCCCGTCGGCGCGACCGCCGCGCCCGCGGGCAGCTCCAAGGCCTTCGCACTGCGCATCAAACCTCGCGTGTGATGTCGGTTGGGCTTTTGACCGTTGCGTGCGAGCGTCGTGGGCGTGAGCAAACCCCTGCTGGTCATCGGAAGTAAGAACCTATCGTCGTGGTCGCTGCGCCCGTGGCTCGCGCTCAAGTTCGCAGGCGTCGACTTCGACGAGCGCGTGGTGCTGTTTGATCGGCCAAACACGAGCGACGAACTCAAGCGGCACTCACCTACCGCAAAGGTGCCGGTGCTGGTGCATGAAGGCCAGACGTTGTGGGAGTCGCTGGCGATCTGCGAGTACGTCGCCGAAGTGTTCGCACCGCAGCTATGGCCACACGATCGCGCCGCACGTGCGCACGCGCGCTGTATCTCTCACGAGATGCACGCGGGTTTCGCCTCACTACGCCAAACGTGCCCGATGAACCTCAAGCTGACGCCGTCGGGCGAGACCATCAATCCACAAGCGGGGGCGGACATGCTGCGCATCGCACAGCTGTGGAAGAAGACGCGCGATCGCTACGGCGCCGGTGGGCCATTTTTGTTCGGCGCCTCGCCGACGATCGCGGACGCCATGTATGCACCCGTCGTCACGCGCATCGTCAGCTACGGCATCCCTGTGCACGCAGCGGTCGATAGCTACGTCGACGCCATCGCCGCGTTGCCCGCCATGCGCGAATGGAAAAGCGCAGCGCTGCTCGAGCCGTAGCGTCCCCGACGGCAAGCTGTTGCGCAGCGCGTGGACCGCATCAGCGTGCGGCGCTTGCTCAAGGTGCACGGCGCCGCAATCGCCATCGTGCAGGGCTACTGGCGGGGGCGCGCACAGTTGCATAGCGTGCTTGCATGTGCGCGGCGCGGCTTGTCACCCATCACCTCGATGAACTCGAGATCGTCGACGACGAAGAGTTTGCGGCACGCGTCCCGCACTACCGCACGCTCAAGCGCGCACTCGCGCACTACCCGTTTGTGGTGTTGCCGAAATCCACCGTGCCGCGCTTCGACCACACGGCGTTTTTGAATCTCACCTATTGGAGTGGCACCGCGGGTGACGTGTTGGTGGATCGCGTCATCAACGCCGATGTGGTGGCCCACGTTGGCTGGCACCACGTGGTGCACCGCGCGCTCCCGACCGCGTCGGTGGGGGCGGCGCTGTTGGGAGAAGCTATTGCCAGCGCGTTTGACCTCTTCATGCTTGGACATCTGCTCAACCCTGCGCGCGGCGACGCCTCGGCGTCGTTGGGTGAGCACACGACCTCGTTCGTTGAAACGCAGCTGCCGGAAATCGCAGACGTTGCCACGCAGGCGGGCCTGACTCCACGACGAGCGCAGGCGTTGGTGCACTCCATCGTCGCCGATCCGAGCGCCGCCTTCGAGCACCTTCGCAGATTGTTGTTTGACGTCAGCATGGCGCTCGCGCAGGCAAGCGACACCGCATCCGCGCACGCTGTGTTGGTGCACGCCGAACGCGATCCATTTGCAGTGCTGCTGCACCGCTACGAATTGTCCAATTGGGTGTTGAGCTCACGTGCACGCCCAGCCGCTGACCTCAAGCCTGACATGCGTGCGCTTGAGCTCGATGCACAGCTGCGCGGCGCGGCATCGTCGATTGACTGGTTGGCGACGCATCTGTTGGCGCCATGCGTGCCGTAGCCGCGGGCGTTGACGTTGCTGCACAACTGGCGCAATCGCATGCACTAGAGGTTGCCCATGTCGCTTTACTCGATGCTCGCTGCCAAAAAATCCAACGGTTTTGTCACGAGTGGCACATCGCCAAAGTAACGAATCAAATCAAAATAAAACAAGGCGCGAAGAAATTTTGCTTCGCCTTTAAATTGACCAACTTTCGCAAAAGTGAATGGCTCAATTTTTTCTAAAAGAATATTTGCGCGATAAATCGCATTGTAGCTCAATGTCCAAGTGCTTTGGATTTGTCCTGGTTGTGCGGTCAAGATAAAATTGCCGATTTCGTTCCAGTCGCGTTGCACGTTTTGGA
>JAYTVG010000795.1:0-3821 GCA_043744135.1 Deltaproteobacteria bacterium
GGGGCGCAAGCGATGCGCGTCACTGCCGATGGACGCTGTGTGCGCGCGTCCCCTTGAAGCGCACGCGCAGTTCGCGCACTGTGCGCGGCGCCCGTTTCACTTGAGGTCCTCGATGTCTGTCGCCACCGCGTCAAAAGCTTTGTTGTCCCAGTTGTCATCGCTGTCCGCCAACGAGCTTGAGCAGCTGGTGACTAAGCACAACGCGCTGTACTGGGACACGCATGCGCCTGAGCTCGACGACCCCACGTTTGACAAGCTCGTCGAAGCGCTGCGCGTGGCCAAGCCGACGTCAAAGGTGTTGTTGGCGCTCGGTGAAAAAGCCAGCGCAGCCGACGTCAAACACACGCATCCGATGCTGTCGCTCGACAAGTGCTACGACGACGACACGCTGCTGAAGTGGGCGGCGACGGTGAAGAAGGGCGGCTTTTTCGTGACGCCCAAGATCGATGGGCTGGCGTGTTCGTTGCGCTACTCCAAAGCGGGCGTGCTTGAGCGCGCGGCCACGCGCGGCGACGGCAGCTCGGGCGAAGACATCACCGCGAATGCCAAAGGCGTCAAAGACATCGTCGGCACCATCGACGCCGGCGGCAACGTCGTGGAGGTGCGTGGAGAGGTCTACTTGCGGCTGTCGCGCTTCAACTCGCACTACAAAGACAAAGCGAACCCGAGAAACCTCGCGGCGGGCGCGTTGAAGATGAAAGATCCCGCCGAAAGTAAAGCGTACGGCTTGAGCTTTTTCGCCTACGACGTCATCGGCACCGACGCCGCCAGCGAGCGCGACAAGATGAAGGTGCTCAAGGCCTTCGGCTTTGCTGTGTTGCCGAGCGTCCACGTCGCGGACGGCAAAGATCTGCCGCAGGCCTATCGCGACTTCGTGCCCACCGTTAAGGCGCTCGACACCGAGACCGACGGCGTGGTGCTCAAGGCAGACCTCAAAAGCGAGCACGAGCGATTGGGCGCCACGGCCCACCACCCGCGCGGGGCGCTCGCCTATAAATTCCAGGGAGAAGGCGCGCAAACTGTCATCCGTGACGTCGAGTGGAGCATCTCGCGCACCGGCAGCGTCAACCCCGTCGCCATCGTCGATGCCATCTTCATTTCGGGCGTCACGGTGACGCGCGTATCGCTGCACAATTTCGGCTACGCGCAAAAACTCGGTGCGGGCATCGGCGCCACCGTCGAGGTGGTACGCCGCGGTGGCGTCATCCCGCATGTGGAGCGCGTGCTGGTCAAGCCCAAGACCTTGCTGGCAGCGCCCAAGCACCTGCCGTCGTCAAGCGGCAACCTCGAGGTGATTGCTGACGGTGACTTCTTGCGGCTCAAGCACCCTGACAAGTCGCCCGAGGTGGTGGCGGATCGGGTGCGGCACTACACGCAGATGGTCGATGCCACCGGCTTTGGCGAAAAGGTCTTAATGCAGTTGGTGGATGCCAAGCTGGTGAAGTCGCCCGCGGATTTGTACCGGCTCACCGTCACCTCGCTCACCACGTTAGAGCGCATGGGCCAGCTCAGCGCGCAAAAGCTCGTCGACATGATGCAGGCGCGGCGTGAGTTGGTGTTGTCGACGTTTTTGGTTGCGCTCGGGGTCAACGACATCGGCAAGACTGTCGCGGAGCAGCTCGCGGAGCAGTTTGGCACCCTCAAAGCCATTCGCGCGTTGTCGCAAGCGGACCTCGAGGGCATGCACGGCATCGGTCCCGCGATCGCCGCATCCGTCGTCACCGGCCTTAAAGATCTTAAAGACGTCATCGACGACTTGCTGACGGAAGTGAAGTTGGTGGCGCCGAAGGTCGTTGCCAACACGGGGAGTGTGTTGTTTGGCAAAAGCGTCGTGTTCACGGGTGCCATGGCCACGCTCGATCGCAAAAGCGCACAAAAGCGCGTGCTCGCGGTTGGCGGCAAGACGCCCGCAGGTGTGAGCGCGGAGCTTGACTACCTGGTGATTGGCGATGACGGCTCACCGCTGCTCGATGCCGCAGGAGAAAAAAGCGCGAAGCACAAAGCCGCCGACAAGTTGGTCGCGAAGGGGTCGACGCTGAAGATCGTCAGCGAGAGCGATTTTTTGAAGATGCTGACGTGATCGCACTTTGCAGATCTTGAACCGGCTGTGTCTGTTGGGGATGCGGCTGTTGCTCAACGTTGCGGTGTTTTGTTTGGTGGCTGGTTGCGCCAAACAAGACCGTGCCTGTGCGAAGTATGTCGCTTGCCAACACGCGTACGACGATGCCGTACACGCGCGGCCTAAAGACACCGCCGACTATGACGCGGGCGGGCTGTGTTGGGGCGAGGCCGGCCTGGCCGCACAATGCACACAACAGTGCCAAGACAATCACGCCGCGCTCAACGTCGCGCTCGCCAACTTGCAACTGGACGTCGCTGGCTGCCGCTAGCTAGCTGCTATTTGCGCGCGCCAAAAACCACGCACCCCAAGGCCTTGCCCGTCGACAACCGTCAGCGTGCGCTCACAGCGGCAGCGTCCAGCGGGCGTGCGGGATGTCGACGAGCGCTACGATCGAACCCGTCACGAGGCCGATGGCCGCACCCGCAGCGACGTCGATGGGGTAGTGCACACCCAAATACATGCGCGCATAAGCGATGGTGCACGCCAGCAGCAACAGCGGCGGCACGGCCCACGGCACCACACCAAACGCGGCGATGGCCATGGCGAATGCCGCAGCCGAGTGCCCCGATGGAAAGCTAAAGCGATCATTGGGAACGCTGGCTTGCAACTGCGCGGCGGGACGACGGCGCCGCACGGTGCGCTTGACGACGACAACGACCAAGCTACACACCAATAACGCCAGCGCCATGCGGCTCGCGAAGGGTTCAAGCCAACTGGAAAATGCGCTGAGGCTGACTGCCATCACGGCCATGTCGGGATCGACCATGCGGCATAACACGCGAAACACGAACGTCAGCTTCACGCGGCGGCTTCGCACCAAGCGGCGCAGCAGCCGTTCGTCGAGCGCCAGCAGTCGGGCGAGGCGAGAGAACTTCACACCGATCTCCAGACACGCAGCGCGCCGAGCAGTTGTTTGGGCACGCGCGTTTTGCAACACTGACGTGGCGCGTCTTGTTTGCGCTTGGGTGACACTCTTCGATGCAACACGGCCTGCACACTCCTCCAACCGCGCACGGAACGAAACCCCTTGTAGGCGACGGCCGCGCGTTCGCTCGCAGCGGCCAGCTGGTCGCCTTGGTGCAGCAGGTCCGCGCAGCGGGGGGCCGCGCTCGCGCCGTCGGTGGCGCCGTACGCGACCATTTGCTAGGACGGCCGTGCCACGACGTCGACGTCGAAGTGTACGGACTGTCGCTGGTGGCGCTCGAGGCTGCGCTCGCGCCTTTTGCCGTGCACGCCGTTGGTCGTTCGTTTGGCGTGCTCAAGGTCGACATCGGTGTCGGCGCCGACCAGCAGACCTTTGACGTCTCGCTGCCGCGCCGCGAATCAAAACGCGGTTTAGGCCACAAGGGATTTGTCGTTGAGTCGGACGCGTTTTTGGACCTCAAAGACGCCGCGGCCCGACGTGACTTCACCATCAACGCTATCGCAATCGACCTCGACGACGACACCATCGTCGACCCGCACGACGGTGTCGGCGATCTGCGGCGTGGGCTGCTTCGCCACGTTTCCGACGCGTTTGATGAAGACGCGTTGCGGGTGTTACGTGCGGCCCAGTTCGCGGCGCGCTTTTGCTTCAACGTCGACGCAGGCACGCTGGCGCGCTGCCGCAATTTGCGCGCCGAGCTCAAGTTGCTGCCGGCAGAGCGCTTGTGGGGCGAGTTCGTGAAGCTGCTGACGGCGGGGGTTTGGCCTTCGATCG
>JAYTVG010000796.1:0-3808 GCA_043744135.1 Deltaproteobacteria bacterium
CATCTCCGCGCCGCCGCCGAGCGTGAGGTCAAACGGTGCTGCGACGGTGGGGATGGAGCTGTACTTCAGCCGCACACACACGTCTTGAAACGACTTCACGATGTGCGTGATTTGGTCCCACTGTTGCTCGCGCGCCGCCAGCGCCAACAACAACAAGTTCGCGCCGGCCGAAAAGTTGCGGCCATCGTTGGCCAACACCAACGCGTCAAACTTGCCGCTTTCGCACAAGTCGAGCGCCTCGTTGAGGCCGTTTATAATCTCGTCGTCGACCGCGTTCATCTTAGTGTGAAACTCACACGCCAACACGCCGTCGCCGAGGTCCACCAGCGTGGTGCCGTAGTTGTCTTTGACGATGTGGATCGCGTTGGCCTTGAGCAGCGTGAAGCTCATCGAGCGCGCACCGTCGTCGAGCACGCGCGCAGTTTTACTCTTTGGGTCCCAGTAGGTTTTTGTGCCCTTGTCGTCGACCGCGTAAAAGCTCGCGCGGCCCGCCGCCACCATCGCCTCCACCCAAGCAGGTACGGGTTGCGCATCTTTTTTCATGCGCTCGACGACGGCAGAAACGCCGATCGCATCCCAGGTCTCAAACGGCCCCATCTCGTGCATGAAGCCCCACTTCATGGCGTTGTCGATGTTGACGATGTCGTCGGCGATCTCGCCCAAACGGTTGGCGCTATAAATGAGCGACGCCGACGTCACCTTCCAAAACAGCTCCGCTGCACGGTCGTCGCCGGTCATCATCACCTTGAGCTTTTCTGCCGTCGACTCGAGGTTTCTCACCGCACCGAGCGACGCGTAGCGCACCTTCGCTTTTTGGCGGTACTGCATGGTGTCGTAGTCGAGGGTTAAGATCTCGTCGCCGTCTTTTTTGTAAAAGCCCGCCTTGGTTTTTCGGCCAAGCCATTTGTTGTCGACCATCTTTTTGATGAACGCGGGCGTTTCAAACGTGGCGTGTTTCTCGTCGTGCTTGAGGTTGTCCCAGCAGTTTTGCGCGACGTGCACAAAGGTGTCTAAGCCCACGACGTCCGCGGTGCCAAACACGGCGCTTTTGGCGCGCCCGATGGCGGGTCCAAACACCGCGTCGACCTCTTCCACAGTGTACTTGCCCTCGAGCATCACGCGCACCGTCTCCATGATGCCAAACACGCCGATGCGGTTGGCGACGAAGTTTGGCGTGTCTTTGCCATACACGATGCCCTTGCCGAGCACGCGCTCGCCAAATTGCGCGAGCCGCGCGGTCACTGCGGGATCGGTGTCTTTGCCGCTGACAATTTCAAGCAGCGGCAAGTAGCGCACGGGATTAAAAAAGTGCGTCACCGCAAAGTTCTTTTTGAAGTCGTCGCTGCGGCCCTGCGTCATGCCGTCGATGCTCAAACCGGAGGTATTGGACGTGATGAGGGTGCCGGGCTTCCGCACCCGGTCGAGCTGTTCGAAGAGCTTTTGTTTGACGTCGAGGCGCTCAAGCACGACCTCGATCACCAAGTCGCACTCAGACACTTTGGCGAGGTCGTCTTCGAGGTTGCCGATCTCCACCAGCGACGCATCGCGCTTGGAAAAAAACAACGCGGGCTTGCTCGCGATGGCTTTGTCGAGGCCACTTTTGGCGAACTTGTTGCGAAACGCTTTCATCTGCGGCTCAAGACCGACCCTTTTGTCGTCGTCAGTGAACTGGGGCGGCACGATGTCGAGCAGCAACACCGGGATGCGCGCGTTGGCGAGGTGGGCCGCGATGCCCTGCCCCATGACACCGGCACCGATCACGCACGCTTTTTTGAATGACAACGACAAGGGAAACTCCTCATGAATGGCACGCGTGGCGCCCGCTGGCGGGAGCACTAGCACGCGCAGCACGCAGCGGGAACTCGCGCTGCTGCGGGCCCGCGGTGTCCAGGTGAACGCGTGTCGGCACTTGACCACACACGTAATACGGCCATCGGTCAAGTGGCGCATGTCTCACGCGTCGAGATCGGGCGGGTCAGGTGTATGGTCGTGCGATGCGCGTTGCCCACACCCCTTCGCAAGCGATCGCACGCCTCCACTCGGCACCGCTGGTGCGCGGTTGGCCCGGCGGCCCGATCGCACTCGCCAACGTGGTCGCGGCCCTCGCGATCGCTTCAGCTGTGGGATGCACGGACAGCAAAGGACCGATCTCGTTCACCTTGGGTGTGGGCGGCGAAGGGGAGCTTGACGCAGGTCCGACGGAGGGGTCGGGCATCGTGCTTGAATGCACCGACGAGCCGACGGTCTCCGTCTTAGACGACCTCGCGGCGCGCTTTGAAAGCGACATCTACCCGCTGATGGCGCGCGAAGCTGGCGGCTGCATCGCGTGCCATGCCGACGACAGTGGGCGGCAGTTTCGCATCAACGCCGCACCTCGCGAGAGTTTTTTTCGCGCGCGCGCTGGTGGCTTTTTTCGCTTGACCGCCGGCATGGTCCCCGCACGCATCAACGATGAGTCGATGCCGCTAGGCGACACGAAATGGACCGACGCCGAAAAGCAAACGCTGCTGAAGTTCTCCTGCGATTTGACGACGGTGGATACCGGTGGTGTGCCACCAGACGAAGAGTTCCCACCCGCGCTGCTTGAGCCGTATATCGGCCCAGCGGCGACCGCGTACGACAACACATTCATCAACTACAATCAGCTGCGCAATCGCGTCATCCAGGCGTTTGACGACGATTGGGTGCGTGAAGGCGTCGACAAGTTCAGCGAAAACATCGGACTGTTTGGTGGCGTCGACTTCATCAACAAGTTCATTCCGGTGCGCGAGGCGTCCACCGAGTTCCTCATCGGGCTCGACATCTTGGCGGAGGATGTGTGCGGTCGCGCGGCTGCCGATGGCTCGGGCCCCTTTGTCGGCCTCGACCTCGATGCCGCGATCGGACAACAAGCCGCACCAGCCCTCACGACCATCGAAGCCGAAACCGCCACCATCATCGGCTTGCCTGACGCGTGTCTGCCCGGCACTGGTGCGACCAGCGCTGGCTTGTGCACCAACGCGTCGGTCTCGTCGCCCGTTACGCTGGGCGGCAGCGGCGACTACGTCATCACCGTGCGTGCACAGGGCCAGCCTAACGCTGGTGGCGCACCAACCATGGTGGTCGCGCTCGACGGTGACGATGTGATAACGACGGATGTGCCAGAGACGAACTTCGTTGAGCGCACCGTCACCGTGACGTCGACGGGCGGGTCACATACGCTGTCGGTGCGCTTCATCAACGACGACTTCACCGACGACGGCAACCCCACCACCAACGACGACCGCAACCTTATCGTCGACCGATTCTCGATCAACGGACCGCTGGCCGGCACCGGCAACGGTTCCCTCACTGGACGCGCTGACACGCTGCCGAAACTCGCGACGCTGTTTGAGCGCGTGTTGTTGCGCGCACCGCACCTCGACGCCGATGCCGCGCTCGACGAGATCGCACCGCTGTACGACACGCTCGCGGCGCTCGAAAGTTTTGATGGCAACCGCCGCGGCGCGTACGCGGGCGCGTGCGAGGCGTTGATGGCGCACCCCGACTTCTTGTTCACGCGCCCGGCCACGTTTGACACCGCGACGGACCCCGCTGAGCGCGAACGCTATTTGCTCATGAAGTCCGCGATGGACCTCGTGGACCGCCCCCCCACCGCGGACGAATTTTTGGCGTTTGACGCCGGCCAAAGCCGTGGCGACTTCATTGACGGCTGGCTCGACAGCGACGCGATGAAGACCTCGTACTACAACAAAGTGCGCGCCATTTTGGAGAGCAATGGCACGCCCGACGGTGACGAACCCGCGCGCTTGTGGACCTACGTCATGAG
>JAYTVG010000797.1:0-1194 GCA_043744135.1 Deltaproteobacteria bacterium
CAGTGCGCGACAATAGCGACCGCCAGCGCGCGTCCAGCCTCGTACACGTCGACAGCACGCTGGGCGCGGCCACGTCGTCAGTCGCGGCGCTCGTGACCACAACGCAAGGCGGTGTCCCAGGCTTTTCCGCGCACCCAACGGCGCACCGGCGGGAGCGGCGGGCCTTTGCCGCCACGCGCGCCGGCTTGCGGCTGGGAAACGACGACGCGTCTGGCGCGCTCGCGCTGTGCGCACAACTGACCCATCGTGACAGCCACGACGACACCACGCGCGGCGCGCTTGACAGCGGTGCTGCGTGCGTGATCGCGTCGGCGACGTTGTTGATGAGCGACGCGACGCTTAGCGTGCAGACCGGCGCGCAGCACGCACGCTTGCTCAACGCCGACCGCGATATCTCCCGCAATGACGCGACCGCCGACCTACACGCGCAGTTGCCGATTGGCAGCCTCGTTGACCTCGATGCCAGCGTCGGCGCACAGCTGTCTGCTCCGGGCGGAGCGCTGCCGTCAGGCGAGGCGCGCGCCACCGTGACAGCCCCCGGTGCCGGGCGGTTGAGCACCTGGCTTTCAGTCAGCCGCCGCGCGCGTCAGCCCACCCTCGACGAACTCTACGCCCCCGCGGGATTTGTCAGCGGCAACGATCACCTACAACCCGAGGCGTTCACCGACGCGCAGTGGGGCGCGCAGTTGGCGCTCACAGGCGTGCGGCTCGAAATCAGCGCGTACGCCGGGCGCATCGACAACGTCATCTTGTACCTCAACAAAAACGCCTTCGAGGTGGCGCCGCAAAACAGCGGTGCCGCCTATCGTGCCGGCTTCGACATTTCCACAACACTTAAACCGTCGACGTCGTGGCAGCTCGTGACGACGGCGTCGCTGGCGCAGTCTCGTTTGGACAGCACCGCCGCACCCCTGCCGTTAGTTCCCCTCGCGATGGCTCGCGCCCAACTGCGCATCGGCGCCCAAGACGGCGTGCGCGCGGACCTCGCCATCACGGCGCGCACCAAAACGTCGAGCACGCTGTACGGTACCGCAGGTGCTACTGGCTACGTGCTGTGCGACGGCGCCGTCAACGTGCCCGTCAGCGCCAGCCTGAGCTTGGGGATCGGGGTGCGCAACGCTTTTGACGTGCTCGATGCCCGCGATCAAAACGGACTGCCGCTGGCGGGGCGGCTGTGGTCCGCGGTCATGCAGG